>JAFQYI010000011.1 GCA_017406505.1 bacterium | reverse complement strand
TTAATGGTAGGCGGACTGGAAAAATATTATCAAATTGCAAGATGTTTCAGAGACGAGGATTTGCGTGCAGACAGACAGCCTGAGTTTACTCAAATCGATATTGAAATGTCTTTTGTAGAACAAGAAGATGTTATAAACCTTGTAGAAGGATTAACAAAAAAAGCTTTTGAAGTAATCGATGTAAAATTACCGGAAAAATTTCCAAGAATGACATGGCAAGAAGCTATGGATAAATATGGAAGTGATAAACCTGACACAAGATTTGGTTTAGAACTTTTTGATTTAGGAGATATTTTAGCAGAATCTAATTTTGATGCTATGAAAGAAGTTTTGAATAATGGTGGTATCATAAAGGGTATAACTATTCCTAATGCTTCAACATATTCAAGAAAAGAAATTGATGATTTAAGACCGTTAGTTCTTTCTTATGGAGCAAAAGGACTAGCCAATATTATTTTCAATTCTGACGGAACAGCAAAATCACCTGTTTTAAAATTCTTAAAAGAAGGTCAATTAGAACAAATAAAAGAAAGAGCCAAAGCAAAAGATGGTGATGTTGTTTTCTTTGTTGCTGACAAACCTAAAGTTACCTATGATGCAATGGGAAGATTCAGACTTCATTTTGGTAAAAAATTAAATTTAATCAATCCTGACGACCATGCTGTATTGTGGGTAGTTGATTTTCCAATGTTTGAATATAGCGAAGAAGAAGGACGTTATATGTCAATGCACCACCCATTTACAATGCCTAATCCGGAAGATTTGGATAAAATGGAAACAGATAAAGCACATTGTCGTTCAATTGCTTATGATATTGTTTACAACGGTACTGAACTTGGTGGAGGAAGTGTAAGAATACACAGAAGTGACATACAAGAAAGAGTATTCAAAGCTCTTGGATTAAGCGAAGAAGATATTCAAAAGAAATTTGGATTCCTTGTAAATGCATTCAAATATGGAACACCACCACATGCCGGTCTTGCCATCGGTTTAGATAGATTAATTGCACTTATGGCAAAAACAGATTCAATTCGAGATGTTATTGCATTCCCAAAAAATTCTGGAGCAAAATGCTTAATGACAGATGCTCCGGCTGAAGTTACCGAAGAACAGCTTAGAGAATTGCATTTAAAATCTACTGTAAGAAAAAATTAATTCAATAAAAATGCAAAATTTATTTGAAAATTGGTCTAGAGTTTTAGAAGTATTAAAGGATAAAATCCCGGGTGAATCATATAACACCTGGGTTCTTCCTTTAGTGCCATCATCAATGGAAAATAGTAAATTAACTTTATTATCTCCTTATGGATTTACTGCAATTACAATAAAAAAGACATACGGAGAGATAATAACATCAACTTTGACAGATATATTCGGCGAGCCTGTAACATTTGAAATCATTCAAGATAAAGAGCTTGCTACAAAGTTTGAAAAAGAACAAAAAAAATTAAAAAAAGAAGAAAAGAAGCAAGCAATATCAAATTTATCTGAAAATAAGTATGATGGTTTAAAGCAAATGCTTTCAGACTGTCATTTAAATACAAAATATCAATTTGATAATTTTGTTGTTGGTTCATATAACAAATTAGCTTTTGGAGCAGCTTATGGTGTTGCAAAAGGTGAAAAAAAGTTTAATCCTTTGTTTATATATGGTGGTTCCGGACTTGGTAAGACACATTTAATGCAAGCTATAGGAAATTATATTCTTTTTAAGAGAAAAGGTAAAGTAAAATATGTTACTTCAGAAGAGTTTTTGAATGATTTATTGGAAAATCTTTATCACGGTGTAGAAAAAGATACTTTTACAAAAGGTGCAGAAAAGAATAAAAGAATGACGAAATTCCGTCAAAAGTATCGTACTGTAGATGTTTTATTGATAGATGATATTCAATTT
>JAFQYI010000162.1 GCA_017406505.1 bacterium | reverse complement strand
TTATTTTACAAACAGATATTTTGTCTTCTAATGGTTCATTTTCTAAAACTTATTTATATCAAGGTGTTTTAAAATTATTGCCAGATAATGTTAAATGGACACGACTTACAGGTGTATGGAATGATGTTGAAGTAGATGATTTTTCTATTCAGGGTCTTTGGGGAGCAAAAACTTTTGATGAAGGCTATTTTATTAGCGAAGTTTTTGATTTGGGCAGGAATTTTCAAAATACTTGCTCTATAAATTACTCTGCATTTGGCAATTTTACTATACTCTTTCGATATGCAAACGATAGATCTTTACTCTTAAATAAAGATTTTATTACATTTAAACAAGGTGAATACTCGTTTAGATTTTTTCAATTTAAAGTTATTCTTAATTCTGAAATTTCACCTATTTGTTATATAAAAGATTTGTCTGTTTATATCGATGTTCCTGATAAAACGGCTTCATATTCAATTGAAATTACTGATGCTGAAAATGGATATTTATTGAATTATTCAGATGCAGGATTTTTTGCTGTTCCCGGTATTGTAGCAACAGTTACTGATACTATCTATGCCTATGCCTCAACTGCTAATAAAACACCAGTTAATGCTAGAATTTTTGCTATTAATAATGATGGTTCTAAAACTACTGCCAAAATTGATGTCCAGCTATTTGGCTACTAATTAATAAAGGAGATTTTTATGACAAATTATCAATGGATTGATAATCCAACTGTTTCTCAAGTTGCTGAATATAATCCTGATATTCTTAATAATTGTTTAATGCACTTGAAATACAATAATATTCCCTCTAATAAACATATATTTTGTTTTAATAAAGGTAATGTAAATTCAGATGGTTGTGCAGATTTGATTGATGCTCAATTAAGTACTAATAGAGTTTTTTCTCAAGCCGGTCAATATTCTATAAATATTCCTGTTAGTGGAAATTATGATGTTGTTTTGGTTGGTGCAGGTGCCGGTGGTGCTTGGGGTATGGACGTTTATGCTGTTAGAAGCTCTGCTTCTGGAGGTTCCGGAGCTGCTTTTGTTGGAAATATTTATATTCCTGCAGGTACTTATTCTTGTACTGTTGGTGCCGGTGGTGCTTCTGCCGGTAATGGTGGAACAGGTGGTGCCGGTGGCGATACTTCTATTGGATCAATTATTTCTGCCGGTGGTGGCTCTGCCGGTGCTTATGCCACCTGGGGAAACAGAAGAGCTTCCTCTGGAGGCACAATGTCTGTTAATACTACCATAAATTCTTCTACTTTAAATTCAAGTGGTAACAACGGTACTACTGCTTATAATGCTTCCTCTCAAGGTGGACAAAGCCTTTATAACGGATATGGACAAGGTGGAAGTGCCACTACTACATCTGCTTCTAAAGGTGTTGATGGCTTTCTTTCTATCAAACTTAACCTATCTTCTTATATTAACTATAAAATCGGTGGTTCTTATCCTAATTTATTAGGTACAACTATTTCCGGTGAAAATTTTACTCTTACCGGCTTAAATTCTGATGATGCATCATCATTAGCTGATGGAACTTATAATAAATTTTTAGGCTCTGACGGTTCCTCTGAACTACTTAAAAATACTATTTATCGTCAAGCCCAATCACCTACTGCAAGAACTGGTGATATTTGGATAAATACAAGTCAAGAACCCTTTGTTCCTCTAAAATGGAATGGCTCAGCTTGGGTTTCTTATTCTAAAATTCCTTTGGGAACCTTTACTGTATCTAATGGAACTATAACATCTTATAAAACATTTTCTTATAACCAAAATGGTTATAACCTTAATAGCAGAAGTCCTCTAGGTAAACCTTCCGGTAAATATATTAATATAGAATTACCAGCTTCTGGCTCCACTTTAACTGCTCCTTATACAGGATTGATTTCTATTATGTTAATTGCTAATGCTGTACAATTCTATAATACATCTCGTGGTGGGCTGTTCCACGGTATTGCTAACCAAAATTCCGGTGCATGTGGTATTTCTATACCTTGTCAAAAAGGAGATACTATTAAAGTCCATTATAGTGGCTACTCCAGTCTTTATTACTTTAAATGTTTCCCTGATGAAGGTGCTGTTTAATTTTAATTTAAGGAGATTATATGTTCTTAGGAATGCAAAATGATTTAATTGCCTATGTGGCAAACTCTAAAGAAGAACTTGAAAATTTACAATATATTAAATTTTCTGACATTATTGAAACTCAGGATAACTATGTTCTTGATAATGGAGTTTTTGTAAAACAAGATGAATTCTACTTTTCGCAAAAATTATCTGAAGCTAAAAATAAAAAATTCTTGGAAAATTTTGAAAAATTAAATGAAAAAAGATATGGTCAATCTTTTACCGTATTTTTGCAAAATAAAGAATGTGTTTTTGATACTTCCGAACAAACTCAGTCTGATTTGCAAACTGCTGCAATTGTTACATCTTCAGGTCAAACTTATGATAATTGGATTACAAATAATGGAATCAATATTAACTTATCTGCTGACGATATTAAATTAATTTTTGCAGGTTTTTTTCCGTTAGTTTCTCCTCTTTATCAATTAGATTTGTATTATAAAAATTTGATTAATAATGCAAACTCAATAGAAGAAGTAGAAAATATTGTCATTAATTATTAGAAAGGATTTTTATGCTTAATTTAATATTTAATTATTTAAAACAACCTTCAACTTATGCTGGTATTTTTACTTTATTAGCAGCATTTGGACTAACGCTATCTAATGAATTATCTACAGCTATCTCAACTCTAATTATTGCTTTGGTCGGATTGATAGAAGTTATTAGAAAAGAAAAAATTGATAAAGAAAACTCTTAATTAGAATTATTCAGAATTATCCCTTGCAATAGATTTATAAAATATTTGTATCTGATATATCAGACCTGCTTTTTACATTCAATTACAAGAATTTTTCTAGCTTTGCTCGTCAAAAAATTTCACTTTAATATCATTCTCATAAACAAAATACCTATTTTGTTTATGAACACACTTATTTTTATAAACTTTCTATACAAAGGGATAATTTTGAAATTATTTATTAAATTTATAGGATAAATCTTATGCTTTTTTTTACATCTATATTTCATTCATTTAATAATCTTATAAAAACTTTTTTAGATTACCTAATAAAAGCTAAAGATAAACAATTTGATACTGATATCTTAAAAGATAAACAATATCTTAAAAAAGCTTCAAATATTTCCGAAGATATTATTAATAATACTGATAATTTTTTTTCTTGGACTGCAAATTTATGTTGGGATATTTTATCTTTTAAACAAAGACGTCAATTTGTTCACTTTTTTAAAAAACATAAAAAATTAAAAAAACAATTTGAAAAAGTCAATTAAAATTCTATCAATTAATTTTAATTTATATGAATATATTGCTTGGTTTTCTTTATTAGTATAAAATAAATTCAGATAAAATAATTTTAAGGATAGAGTTATGAAAAAATTTATTGCATTATTTTTAGTTTTATCGTTTTTTAATTTCTCTTTTTTACCTGTTTATGCAAGTTCGAAAACTAAAGTTGAAACGGTAATTATTTCTAATATTAATGCTAATAAAACTCAAAATGATGAAATTGTTAAATTTGTATCAACTCAAGATATAAAAAATTATGATGGGAATATTATCCCTCAAGGTACTGTTTTTACAGGTAAAATAAACTCTATTGAAAAAAGCCGTGGTGCATATAAACGAGCAAAAATATCCATAAATATTTATGAAATGACTTTGCCCAATGGAGAACATTATAATATTAAAGCTTCAACTAAAAATAAATTTTTAAAAGGCTCGGCTTTTGGTAATATTGCTAAGGGCTTTTGTACTACTCCTATTGCATTATCTGTTGGTTGCTTAGGTTCTATTGCTATTTTATTTGAATGTATTTCTGTTGTTGGACTTATTGCCGTTGTTCCTACAGGAAATTTCTTTGGTAGAGCTATGGGTAAAATTACTAAAGGTCTTAACTGTAAAAAACATAAAGGTGATGTTATTGCTATTCTTGTCGATAATGCTAATTTTACAACCGATAATAATATTTATATCAATAATAAAACCAATCATAATGAACAAAATACTTCTTATG
>JAFQYI010000161.1 GCA_017406505.1 bacterium | reverse complement strand
TACTTCAATATTTAAAATTTTATTAACTCTATTTTTATTTGGATGAGAAAAATGATTCATATCAAAATAATTTTCATTATCAGAAGCGATAAATATTACATTTGAAACATCTAAAATTCTTTTATCAATACCGTAAAAAACTCTAAAATAGATTTCATCAGAAGTTTTACCATCGAAAACAGCAAAATTATTAAAATATTTTTTGTATTGACTTACTGTAAAACCGTAAAATGAATTATCACTTTCATCATAATCTGTATTCGCACATGAGTTAAAAGCAAAAATTCCATTCTTATTTAGCGATTTTTTTATATTTTGGAAAAAATCATCTTCAAAAAATCTTGCATCAACGCCAACATTACCTGCAACATCAACAATAATATAATCATATTTTGTTTTATTTTCACGTAAAAATACAAGTGCATCTTGTAAATTAAAATTAAATTTATCACTTTTTTCAAAATTAAAGAAATTTGTAGCAATATGTAAAATATTTTCTTCTATATCAACAGCATCAATTTGAATAAGGTTATCAAATAGTTGTTCGATTTGTTTTATTAAAAAACCAGTACCAAAACCGATAACAAGAATTTTTCTAGCTTTAGGTTTTAATAAATAAGGAATTAAAAAATAATTCAAATACGGTATATTCCCTTTATATTCGGAGGAATTGACAATGCCTGCTTGAAAGCTAATTCCATAATTAATAAAACGTCCAACCTGATTTTCGCAAACAGAAATAGAGTGAAAAGATGATTCTTTTTCCCATAAAACGTGATTTATAAACATTTGAGAGCAAGCTACAGCAACAAGTTCAGCATCGCATTCTTTTTTCATTAAATTTTCGGGAATTATTAGCCCATTTTCAGAAAATTTTTCAGTCATACTACCTCATTTATTAATATTATATCAAAAATAATTATATAAAAAACAAAGTCCAATAATATAATAATAATAATATTGGACTTATATATACATTATCTTTTTATAACATTTTATTTATTTAGTTCAGACTCAAAAAGTCCATGAATATTGCATAATTCTCTTGCATTAAGATGATTACATTTGCAATCAGGATAGAGTTCAGGTCTTTCTCCAGGATTTAAAAAGACTCTTTTTAAGTATTTATTATCTTTTGAAATTGCTTCTATAAACATAATATAATGTTTTTCTTCCATTGGATGCTCAGAGGAACCTACTCTAATCAAGTATTTGTCATCTTCATCATGAATAAGAACAGGCAAATGTTTTTCAAACAAACCATCTTCTTGTACTTTTGATTCAATTTTTTCCATCGGTTCATTACAGCATACTAGTTCTCCATAACTGTTTCCAACTACTTCAACGATATTGCCGCAAATATTACATCTGTATAATTCATTTAATTCTGTCATAAAAATTCTCCTTTGTTATTACACAAAGGAGAATATAAAATATTATAAAAAAAATCTATTACCTGAATATATTTCCAATTTTCTACATTTTTTCAATTGTTTCAAGTAATTGATTTTCAAATATTTTTATTTGCGACATTGGGTAAATAAAATTTTGAATTAATATAGCTACAGAATATGTTTTACCGTTTTCGGTAATGACATAGCCGGTAATGCCACTAATATTAGATAACGTACCGGTTTTCAAATAAAGACTTCCTCTATGATTAAGCATTCTTTGAGCCATAGTTCCTTCGCCAGGTTGAGCAAGAATTGATTTCATTTTATCTGCACCATAAATATTAAATAATTTATTAAGTGCATTAGTCATAAAATCTGCAGTTATAAGATTATTCCTGCTAATTCCACTTGCGTCAGAAATAATAATACCAGATGTATCAACTCCATTTTCATTCCAAAAATCATAAAAAAGATTTATTTGATCTGCTAAATTGCCTGTTGTATTATATTTTACCCCACCTGCAACTTTTGCTAAAGTTTCTGCACACCTATTATCACTTGATTTTAAAATATTCCCCATTGTCGTAGATGCAAAATGTGCTGACATACTTACCTTTTTAGCATTTTCAGGTACTTTTTTATTTAAACAAGTTTTATTTTCAATTTTAATATTTGAACGGTCTAGATAATTAAATAATCTATTTTCAAAATATCTTTTCATGTTATTTATAGGAACTTTTATATTTGAATTGCCGGATATAGTTCCGGATACACATACAATATCAGGTGATATCCAATCATGTCTTACTGTATATAAGTCATTTTTATTTCCTGCTTTTACTGTATTTAAAACAGGTAAGGAATAACTTGATGACGGAGTAATAGTTATTCCATTTGAGTTTTTAGTTATAGTAAGATTAATTGTATTGTTATCAATGTTATAGGCACTAAATTTTTGCATAAGAGAATTGGTGCCATCGTCCCACATCCAGCCAACGCCCCATTCAACATTGTCGATTATGCTGTCATCAATATAAATATTTTTAAATGATTTGTAGCCTTGAGCTTTGATTTCTTTTATGCATTGTTTTAAATTTTCAGATGTTAAAAAAGGGTCAGCACCTAATTTTAGATACAAATCATTGTTATATGTATAAAAAATTGTTTTAAAAGTATATTTTTCTCCAAGAGCTTCCAACGCAGGCAATGCTGTAAAAACTTTAAGTGTTGAAGCTGGATGAAGTAATTTTTTTTCATTATATTCATATATCGTTTTGCCTGAGTCTGTATCTTTAATTGAAACAGCAATAGTTGATGATTTATCAAGAGGCGATTCTGAAATTATTTCACTAATAGTTTGGGCATTACAGTTATTTGAAAATCCTATTAATAAAATAAAGAGTAATAATATTTGAAATATTTTTTTCATTAATCCTCCAATACGTATTTTTCATGTTTATCAGAAAGGGTTTTTACGGTATTTCTTAATTGTGTCATCGTTGAAAAATCAATATCAGCAATGATAACGGATTCTTCATTATTCAATGAAGCAACAGTATCTCCTAATGGAGAATATATAGATATCGGAAGAGAGTCGGGTAGGG
>JAFQYI010000160.1 GCA_017406505.1 bacterium | reverse complement strand
TGAAGTAAACATTATTAATTATTTACAAGATTTACATAAAATTTATAATAATAAAAAGTAATCTCCTTTTAGTTTTTGTTCAATTCTATTATGCTAAAAATTAAGTAACAAGCAAACATACTCCATACAAAATATGGTATTAATAAAAATGCTGCAATTATTGATATTTTCGAAAATAAATATAGTGTAATTCCAATAAATATTGTTAGTAATATACATACTAATAATGCCAGCTTCATATTTTTATATATGAAAAATATTGGTGCCCATATTATATTTAAAATAAATTGTAAGAAAAAAAACAATATTCCTGTAGTTCTGTAAGCACTTACAGGTTTTATTATCACTATATACAATGATATAAACATTAAAATATATAAAATTATCCAAATAATTTGAAAAAATCTTGGTGATGGAGTAATTTTTGGTTTTTTTAGTGATTGGTAATATTTACTGTTGTACATATATATATTATTACTCCTTTTGTGCGAAGATAAATTACCAGAAATATTAATTTTTCTTTTAATTATCTTTTAACCATTTTATACATACATCTATAAACCTTTTGTTATTTGCTAGATATATATCTTCGGCATGAATTGATTTTTCAAAAATAACTAATTTTTTGGGTTGATTAGCATTGTTATATAGTTCAATCGTATGCCAAATATTAATCGTAGGATCTTTTTCACCGGCAATAAATAACATAGGTGTATCTGGTATTTGAGCAATAATATCTATTGGTTTAATTTTATTTAGCCATATTTTTCCTGGAACAATTCCTGTCCAGGTTTTCAACTCAAATTTTTGCAACGTAGGAATAAATGCCTCTTTTTTCCAAAATTG
Source organism: bacterium (assembly GCA_017406505.1). Lineage (GTDB taxonomy): Bacteria > Cyanobacteriota > Vampirovibrionia > Gastranaerophilales > Gastranaerophilaceae > RUG841. The sequence continues at coordinate 6,095 of JAFQYI010000160.1, read as the reverse complement.
ATTTTCAATTTTATCAAAATCAACAGGTGGTGATACTAAAATCAATTTATCAGCGTTATGAAATTTATACTGCGTAATTATTGCTGTTGCACTACCTAAAGAAAATCCTGCAACATAAACTTTTTTATATTTCGATTTTGCATAATTTATTACTGCATTCAAATCATTATATTCTCTGCTTGTAAACGTAAATTTTCCTGAACTTTCACAATGTCCCCTAAAATTCATTACTATTACATCAAAATGATTTGAAAAATCTTTTGCCATATTTACAAACGGTTTTGAATTTTTACACATAAACCAGCCTGGAGCTACTATTAATACGTCTTTATGCCCCCTTTGGTATTGATTAATTGCAATTTCTATACCATCTGCAGTAATGACAAATTTATCATTTTTTCTGTTTATAAAATTATTAATAGAAAATATAATTACAATAATGGAAAAAACAAAAATTAAAATAAAAATATAATGAAAAAATTTTTTATGCATTACTGAAAACTCTTTTTTAGTTTGTTTATTGCTTTAAATAAAATAATACCTTCTAATAACGCTATTATAAATAATGATGCAGTTAATCCAAACCAAAACCCTTTTAAAGACATTTTAAAGCAATAAGCAAGATAAAAACCTAAAGGTATTCCTATTAACCAGTAACTAGACAAAACACTTAATGTAACTTGTTTTGTCATTTTTAAACCTTTTAACACTCCACCTAGGGATATTTGCATTCCATCAGCAATTTCATACAATGCAAATAATGGAACAACAGGTAACGCTATTTTTGTAATTTGAATATCTTTTGTAAAAATACCTATAAACAATTCCGGCATAAAAATAAATATTAATGAGCATGAACTCATAAATAATATACTCATAAGAACACCAATTTGACTATATTTTTTAATCTCAAGCATATTTTTTTCACCATTATAAAATCCAACTTTTATAGCAATTGCTGATGATATCGCAAACGGAATCATAAATGTTATATCTATTAATGTTAATAAAATATTCTGAGCTGCTGCTAAAGTTCCGGATTCTCTTCCGATTGCTATAGTAATTATATTAAAGCCAAGACATTCAAATAATAATCCTATTCCTATAGGAAATCCTATTTTAATAACCTCTTTTATATATGCTTTATTGAAACAGTTTTTACGTTGATTTTTTATTATTTTAAAAGTATATATAATCATTGAAAGTCCTAATATTGTTCTTACTAGTAATGTAGCATAAGCTAAACCTTCTATTCCCATTGGTGGTATAAATCCATATCCAAATACAAATAGAAAATTCAATATTAAATTTAGTATAACAGCTAATAAGAGTATATAATTTGGTAATTGAACAATTTCATGTGCTTGTAGAAATTCTTTTATAGCTTGATATAAAAATATTCCAAATATAGAAAATGACGTAATAAACATATAATCTTGAATAAGAAAACAAAGTTGTCCTTCAAAACCAAATTTTGGTATTAAAACTATAATATAATATATAAAAAACCAGGTAATTAAAGCTAATATTTGTGATAAAACAATACCTGATAAAAAAAACTTTTTAGTAGGTTTATGTTCACCTCTATAATTTGATAATACAATTGAAATACCAGATAAAAATCCTAGACCAATAATAAATAAAGTAAAAAATATTGAATTTGCTATAGCCATAGCCGCAAGCGTATCAATCCCATGTTTTGCTGCAACAAAAACATCAGTTGCTCCTGTTAATACATGTCCCAAATTGCCTATAACCATTGGCGAGGCTATTGATAATAATTCAATTAGATACTTTTTTAGCATTTTTTGCCTTAAATTTACCTAAGGATTCATAGTGGTATGGAATAAAATCATAGTTTGGAAAATCTTTTTCATTATTAATAAAATATCGTGCTGAATTATACAATGTTACTTGTATTCCAAGACTATCAGCTTTTTCATGAATATAATACAATACATCTCTGCAATATTGTGGAAACGCTTTCTTTTCTCTTTGCAGACAGAACCATTCATGTTCAATATCTAATACAATAGAACGAACTCCACTCTCATAAGTCATTGTCAGCCACTTTTCTGCTTCTTCAATGTTATCATTTAATTTAGGCATTAATATATATTTTGTTGCTACAAGAGGTAGATTTTTCTTGTCTTCTGCTTCTGCATATTTTTTAACATTTCTAACTACTCGCTTATATGCATTGACATTTTTGATTTTTTTAAAAGTTTCACTACTACCTGCATCTAATGAAACAACAACATCAACAACACCTGCATTAACTCCCCTTGCAATAGCAGGAGAATATTTAATACCCGATGTATGTATTATAATTCTTGGAACTTTATTTTCAATTAATAAATTTAATAAATCTTCAAATTCATCAAGAATAGTTGGTTCTCCTCCTGCAAAAGTAATTTCACCACCTGGTCTAAATAATTTTTTTTCAAACATATCTTTTACAACAGGTAAAACATTATAATATCGTGATGTATTAAAAAACTGTTTATTATGGTCTGTAAAACAATATATACAATTGCAATTGCAATGTGTCCAATGATTGAAATGAATATAGTTAAAATAATGCTCTTCTTCTTTCCAATCAGCTTTACTTAAATTAAAGCAGCCTTCACATTTAGGATTAATTTTTCCTTGCTTATTTTCTTCAATAAAAGGTTGTTTAAGTTTAAAAAATTCTTCCCAATCTAAAATCTCACCATTATATCCATGTTTAACAATTAAATTACCACCACCAACATGGCACCTTAAACAACACATTTCTATATGTGCAGGTTCAAAATTTAGGCCATGCGTTATCCAATGACAGCTATTAAATTTCATAATATTATCCTTGTGGTTGTACCAAAAAATTTATACACTAGATTATACTACAAAAAATTATTACTTAATTAATAAATCCTTTTCTTTTTCTTTTCTTTCTGCAAGCATATGTGCTGCTCGTTCATATTCTCCAACAATCAAACCTTTTGCTGAAGCAGCTTCTCTTGTATAGTCAAATAAATCATATATATATTGTGGTATATTATCCCTTCTTGAGTAAAACCACTGTGATTCAATTTCTAATAAAACATATCCTATTCCACATTCTATAGCTTTATTCAACCAGGCATCAATTTCTTCTCTAGTATCATTAACACCTGGTATTACAATATATTTCGCTTTTACAAGAGTTTTATTCTTTTGGGCTTTGGCATAGTCAGTTAAATTCGCCCAAACTCTATCAAAAGTTTTAACTTCTTTTACTCGAGAATGCATTTCTTCAGTTCCTGCATCAATTGATACAATTAAATCTACTTTCCCTTGTTTTAAACCTTTTTCAATCGTTTTGGAATAATCTATACACCCAGAATGTATCCGAATAAAATAATCATAATCTAAAAATATTTGTAAACATTCTTCAAATTCTTTTAAAAGACAAACCTCACCACCACCAAAGCTGACATCTCCACCACGCATTAGTAAATCTTTTTCTATCATTTCTTTCAGTATTGGTAGAAAATCATAAGTTCTTTTATTGTTATAAATATCCTTTTTATTATGAGTGTGGCAATATATACCATTACAATTACAATATGTCCAATAATCTAAATTAAAAAAGTTAAAGTTATCAGATTCGTCCCATTCTTGTTCTTCTAAATAAATACAGCCTTCACATTTATGATAAGTTTGACCTGATTTATGTAGATTTTTAATTTCTTTTTTAAATTCAAAAAACTTGTCCCAATCAATCTTTTCACCTTTATAGTCATCAAAAACAATAGTGTTACCACCACCTTTAGCACTATATTGGCAGCATATCTTTATAGCATCTCTATCAAAATTTATGCCATGTTCAATTTTTGTACAACTTTTATAAATCAAAATCCAAACTCTCCTCTGTGATTTATCATATCTCTAGCTCTATCATACAACTCGTATCTAATCATATTTAATTCATTAGCTTTATTTATAGCATAATCTAATAATTCATATACATGTTTAGGAACTTTATCTTTGTTCCAAACATACCAACCACCTTCAACATCAAGTACTACCCACCTTACACCTGCATCATAAGTTAGTTCATACCATTTATCAATTTCTTCATAAGTATCATTAACCCCAGGTATAATAATATATTTAGTTCTCGCTAAACCTCTATTTTCAGTTTGAGCCTCGGCATATTTTCTTATATTTTCCCAAACTTTATCAAATGCATTTACATTTTTAATTTTTAAATAAGTTTCCGGAGTACCTGCATCTGGAGAAACAACAACATTTAATATACCTTTTGAAATTCCACGTGCCATTGCCGGTGAAAATTTAATACCAGAAGAATGTACTCTTATATTATCAAGTCCTGCATCTATTAACAAATTAACCATTGGTTCAAATTCATCTAAAATTGCAGGCTCTCCACCACCAAAACCAATTTCTCCCCCAGGACGTATTTGATTTCTTTTAACAAGTTCTTTTATTTGGTCATATAAACTATAATTAGGACGCTTTGCAAATTCTTCGAAATTTTCAGATGTAAAACAATAATTACATTTACAGTTACATCTGGTCCAATGATTAAATACTACCCATGATAAATAATCTTCGTCATCCCATTCTTGCTCTTTTAAGAAAAAACAACCTTTACATCGTTCTAATGTAATACCTTGTTTATTTAATTCTCTCATTTTACGTTTTTCTTTAAAAAACTTGTCCCAATCAATTTTCTCTCCATTATAATTTGGAATTAAAATTTGACGACCACCACCTTCATGAGTATTAAAACAACACATTTTAATGTCTTCGTAATCTGCATTTAATCCATGTTGAATATATTCACAACTTAAATATTTTTTCTTTTCTTTATTTTTTTTAAATAAATTTTTTATATCATTAAAATTCATTCGACATATCCTCTTTGATACATGATAATACTATTTATTAATTTTTACAAGAAAAAAAGAAACTAAAAATTATATTTTTTAGTTTCTTTCTTCATTTACTTGTATACAAGAAAAAATTAATACTTGTAATGAGCAAAAGCTTTATTGGCTTCAGCCATTTTGTGTGTATCTTCTCTTTTCTTACATGCAGCACCTTGACCGTTTGCAGCATCTGTAATTTCTGCAGTAAGTTTTTCAACCATAGACTTACCACTTCTTTTCTTTGCTGATTCAATAATCCATGTTGAACCTAATGCCATGCCTCTTTCAGGATTAACATCAAGAGGAACTTGATAAGTTGAACCACCAATTCTTCTTGCCTTAACTTCTAGCAATGGAGTTGCATTTGTTAATGCTTTTTGAAATACTTCTAAAGCATCACTCTTTGTTTTTTCTTTTATTTTATCCAAAGTTGAATAAAATATCTTTTCAGCAAGAGATTTTTTGCCTCTTCTCATCAATCGATTGATAAATCTGGCAATATCAACACTATTATATACTGCATCAGGTGCCGGTACTCTTTTTTCCGGTTTACTTCTTCTTGACATAATTACCTCTATTTCTTAGCTTTTGCTTTTTTAGCACCATATTTAGAACGGCTTTGTTCTCTATTTGCAACACCAGCTGTATCTAATGTTCCTCTAATAATATGGTATCTTACACCAGGTAAATCCTTTACCCTTCCTCCTCTAATAAGAACAACACTGTGTTCTTGTAAATTATGACCTATACCGGGAATGTAGGAAGTTACTTCAAAACCGTTTGTTAATCTAACACGTGCTACTTTTCTTAATGCTGAGTTAGGTTTTTTAGGCGTAGTAGTATAAACTCTTGTACATACCCCTCTTTTTTGAGGACAATTTTCCAAAGCCGGAGACTTTGTTTTATCTGTCAATTTTTGACGTTCTTTGCGAACTAATTGTGCAATAGTCGGCATATTTTCTCCTTTTATTATCACATTAAACTCGATAATCAGCACATTACGAGCATTCTTATTTAAGAATATTATTATTTAACAGTAGACATAAGTCTTTGTCAATATTATATTTCTATTTTCATAGCTTCAATGTTTTATTTTGTAATATTTATTTTATATTTTTTCTCTTTTTTATAACTTCCTCAAATTCTGTCATTGCCTCTACTCCTACCATTTGCTCC
>JAFQYI010000159.1 GCA_017406505.1 bacterium | reverse complement strand
TTAGAATCATAACCTTCTGTCCAAAAATCTTTTGCTTTATCTTCTTCAATCCAAACAATTTTTTTTCCAGTAATAGGGTCTAAATCTTTTATTGTATTTTTGGGTAATTTATCTAAATTCAATTCATCTTTAAAAAACATTATATATCCGGGATAACAAGATGATTTAACAGCTTGAATGCCTCTAATATTAATTGCAAATTCATTTGCTTGCAAACAATCACCATTTTGTGGTCTTACTTCAGGAAGTATATATCCTAATTCTTCTGTAAGATTTTGTCTTACTTGGACGATTTTTGTTAATAAATTTATTTCTGCATCAGGATTGAGCAAATCAGTTAATTCTTCAGATAACAGAATAGATATTTTTTCAACACCCAATTTGTTATACATTATATCCGGAGATAACATATTAAATAATTTCTTTTTTAAATCTTCAAGTTCATTAATATTCACAGAGATTTCTTCATTCAAATGTTTTCTGCTATCTTCTGATGTAGAATCAAGCAATGATTTTATCTTTGCAATTTTAGCTCTTTTATCTTTTATTTTTTTTTGTATATCAATACAAATATCAATAGGTTCTTGTTTAGGAGTCATAATTCTTTCCATTTTTGTTTTAAAGCCAAAATAATCAGAAAAGTCTTCATTTGATAAATCATCAGGAAAAACTTCTTTAACAAAAATGCAGTTAAACTGGTAACCATCGTTCTCATCTTCAGCTTCTTGCATAGTGTATAAATCCCAACCTTCAGCAGCCATTGTGTTTAGTAATAATTGAAGTTGTTCTGTATCATCTGTCGGGCAAGATTTTATGCAATATTGAGTTTTTGATGGTTTCATTTTTAATCCTTTCACAATTGATAAATACATCATATCAAATTTTAAATTATTTGAAAATAAAATTTATATTTTTCATCTTGATATATTGGTATATTGCTTTAATATTTTTTTTAAACTTAATTTGTATCCAATATATAAAACAATGGTTGCAGATATCCAAGCAACCGGTGTTGCAGTACATACTCCAATATATCCGAAGTAATAGCCCAAAATTATTGAACATAAGGTTCTGGCTGCCAATTCGGCGACTCCTGACATTAGAGGCATAAAGACATCACCCATTCCTTGTAAGATATTTCTATATATCATTAAAAATCCTAAAAATATAAGACAAATTATAGTAATTAACAAATATTGCTGTGCTAACAATAAGACAGTATTATTTACTTCAGACATGAATAATGAAATTATGTTGTTTCCAAAAAATAAAACACAAATAAAGGAAAAAATGCTTACAAAAATATTTATATAAACAGCATATTTAGCTCCTTGTTTTATTCTTGTGAGTTTATTAGCACCAAAGTTTTGTGCAGTATAAACAGCCATTGTTGCCCCTAATGCTACCAAACTTTGCGAAAATAATTGTTCAACTCTCATTGCTGTTGTAGCAGCAGCAACAGCAAGTGAGCCAAATGAATTTATTACATACTGTAATACTATTATTCCAATTGTTAGAATAGACATTTGAAATCCCATAGGGATACCTATTTTTAGGTGTTCATATACAAAAATTTTTTTTATAATCCAATCTTCTTTTTTAAGTCTTAAAATTGGAAATTTTATAAACATAAAAAGAACGCAAAGAAGAGTTGATATACCTTGAGATAGAACGGTAGCATAAGCAGCACCTGCAATACCCATATTGAATTTCATGATAAATAAAATATCAAAAAATATATTACAAATTGCTGAAAAAACCAAGAAATATAGAGGTGTTTTACTATCTCCAAGTGCTCTTAGTATATTTGATGATAAATTATAGAATACAGTTGCAAAAATTCCTGCAAACATTATAAACAAATATATTGATGCATCATCAATAATATCTTGAGGAGTCTTTAAAATTTGTAACATTTGATATGTAAATGGTGCTGATAGAAAGGTTAAAAATAATGTTAATAAAGTAGATAATAATAAGGAAATAGCAAAAGATTTTCTCATTGAAGGGTAATCTTTTGCACCAAATTTTTGAGCAGTAATAATTGTAAAGCCTTGTGTTGTAGCGAAAATAAAACTAATAATTAAAAAAATAAAAGGAGCAGTTACCCCTACAGAAGCTAATGATTTTATACCTAAAATTCTACCAACAATTAAAGCATCAACGAAATGATAAAATTGTTGAACTAAGTTCCCAATAAAAACAGGGAACATAAAAAAAAGGATTATTTTACAAGGGTGTCCTGTTGTAAGATTTTTTATAGCCATATAAAATATTTATTACGAAAAAACAAAAACTACAACTTATAAATCCTTAATTTAATCATCTATCTATTATAATTCCTAACATTTAAAACAAATTTTTTGATTAAAATGGATTTTGTTTTCTAATACAAAAATATATTCTATATTAATCATAATAGTTTTAGATGAAATTTTTAGCCTGTGTGCTAAAATCTATGAATAATTTAGCCAACTTCTTGATTATTCTAAAGCTATGTTTAAAGTGTTTGATTATCTACACTATTAATAAGTCGAAATATCCTATTATATTAAATTATTGGCTAATTTTTACAGCAAAATTTCTTATAAAAAATGACTTTAGTTTTATAATTTCTAAACTGTTCGCAAACCCTAGGATATTGTAGTTTAACATTCTGCACAAAATTAAATTATCTGTAGGATTGAGATAGGAAAAATTTGCTTAGTATTTTAATTTTATAATAGAACTATTATTATATCTTTTTCGACAAGTTTCCAATATAGCTTTTCATAATAAAAATTTTACGCTGTTAGATTTCCAACATACTTTATGATATATTTAATATAAGCTAATTTTATATTCAAGCAATAGGCATGTAAAATAATATAAAAGGCAAAACCAATAGTCTGAAGATATCGGCTTTCTTGAGTTATTTTTCAGTATTTTTACACTTTCTACATCTAAAACAGTTGAATTAAAAATTTTCAAATTCACCAGTTAATTCCAATTTATCCGTCATATTAACTGAATGTCCTGCCAATTTATCTGTATCAATTTCTACTTCTATTATTCACGTAGAATCTTTGAATGTATATTTGTCGTCTGAGATTCTTTTTATAATATTACCCTGAACGGTGACATAACAATTGTCATCCATTTATAGAGCTTCCGTAATTGCAAATTTGTTTGTTTCTACGTCTTGAAAGCCCACATTTTACACTGCAAATACAAAAGAAGATGTTGTTAATACAAATGATAAAATTAAACATAGTTGCTCATTTTAAAATCCTTTCTTTTTATACAATAATAAATTATTGTTAAGAAATTGTTAGGAAGCTAATAGCTATATTGAGGGTAGTCTTTTAAGAAAGACTAAAATCCAATTTAAATTTTTGCTTATCATCCAGACACAAATACTTTAAAAATATTTAATTGCAATCGATTAATGCATGTGACAGAAGAGTAAAAGTTTTTAGCCTTTTTGCGACTTTTAAAATTTTATCCACCGAATACCTCCTCTGCTGTATTTTCATCAATTTTTGTAAGACCGTTTGCCTGTGCAACTTTTTCAAAGAAATAAATTGTCTGAACAATTTTTCTGAAGCTTTTTGCTTTTTCGTATATCAGACGAACAGCCTCTTTTGTGATTTCAACCTCTGATATTTCCTCTGTAATCTGCTTTATATCCCCATAGTCAAATTCCGTAAAGTTATAAATCTCTGAGAGTTTCTATTGTTCTGAAATCTTTAAGGAGATACGAGCAGTCTTGCCGATTGTGGAATAATTGACAAAAATCTAAATTGGGTTGTTAAACCCGAATATGTTGTTGTATATGGTAAAACTGACCCTAAATACGGAACCGAATTTAAAAGTTTAATCAAAAAATATATCAATCTTGAAAATATAGACAGCAAAAGGTTTATCGTAATGAAAAACGACAATAAATGCTGCGTTATAGATATAAACGAGGATTTACAGATACCACATTCAAGAGATAATATCTGTTCCACATGTTTGAATGACAAATTGTACTTTATCTGTACCGACGAGAATGAAACATTTAAGGGTAGGTTTAATCATATAATTGTTCTGTGATTTCTTGTTTTTGCAATTCTCTGCCATGGTGAATTCCTACTTGTACCCCGATAATGAATATCAGGAGTGCGATTAACAATACTGTGAAAATTTTTTCGTATCTGCTTTCTTCCATCTCAACCTCACATTATTATTTGCTGAATGCTTGATTTAACAACATCTTCGTCCACAGAAACGTTATTCAGTTCGGCAATACGGACAGCTCTGACTAATAACTTTGTCAAAACTCTCGTATTGCCGGCTGAATAGTCGGAAAGAATGGAATAAACCGTTTTGAAGTTGGGGAGTATGGAAGAAATTATTTCTTTTTTATCTGTTTCTGTTAAAGGGTTCAAACGGGTTGCTATGCCGACTCTTGAATAAAGTTGTGCATACTGACGTTTTTCACCTTTTAAATTCATAATCAATCTCGGCATTCCAACAAGTAAAATACCGACATTGGCTTTGTCATAAATTCTTCTTAAAAGTTCCAATGACTTATACGGCAAATGTTCTGCCTCATCAACAATAATCAGTCTGCCTGATGCTTTTAATTTGTCTATAATATCCAGGAACATTCCATGAATTGTTCCGCATCCGTCAAAGCCTAATTTCTTGTGAATTTCGGAAAATAAAACTTTCGGAGTGTAGCCCAAATCTGCTTCAACGAGAATAACATCGGTGTTTTCAAGAGCATATCTTTTAACTGCAAATGTCTTTCCGATTCCGGCAGAACCATAGCAGACTCCGATTTCGTTTTCAATGTGGCAGGTTCTTGCAATGTCGAAAACATCTTCTACTACTGATGTTTTGATAAATTCTATATGAACTCTGCCCTCACGAAGCTGAGCTATTTCCATAAAGTTTTGAACGGCATCATCAATTTTTTTGGTGTTACCTTTGTAGTTGTTATTTACCCAAAGATTTAATGTTGCCGGAGAAACATTTATCGCCTTTGCAACTGCTTTGAGTGTATATTTTTTTGTTTTGATAAACTCTTTTAAATTTTCTGCTACCGTCATAATTCCTCCTACATAGCCCTTTGTTCCAAATCTCTGCGTTTTTCACTTTCCGTAAGATAAAGTTTTTTCTTTGGCTGAAGAGGTGTAACGTATTTTTCAACGGTTGACTCTGAGTGCCTTTGTTCCTGAACGACTTTATCCATTTGTGTGTTTGAAAGCCTTACTATTTGAGTATTATTTTCGTCATTTGTTTCGGGCATAATTCGGCTGATATTTGCCACAATTTCCGTATTAGTCGGATTAAATTCAGATTGCAGAAATTCTCTGATAACCTTTTGTTCTTTGCGTTTAACGGCAAGAGCTTTTTTAAACTGTGCTTTTTCAACAGGTGTTGTTGCCATAAACGGTACGGACTGAACCGCAAAACCTTTGCCGAGAAAATTGTCTGTTTTGGCATCAAATATCCACGCTTCCTGATATGCGGATATATCTCTTCTCAGATATACTTTTCTGCCCTTTTCGGCTATCATCCACTCATCCCAATAAGTAATATCAAGCTGAGAATCGTGGACACCGTTTCTTCCGACAGAAATATTGTTTGTTGTTCTCATACAGAACAATTTCAGGGCATCACGACTGATAGTTTTCTTTGTTTTAAATTCCACATTCCAAACTTCATCAGGACATCTGCCTTGTAAAACCTTTCCTTTTGACGGCATTTTATTCAGAACTTTTTCAATAAATGTATCAAACAATATTTTGAAGTCCTCAAAGGTCATTATTTTATTGTTTTTGATTTATTCCTTTAATTTTTCGGGACGTTCTGTGACTTTATCGCCACGATATCCGACAAAACCTTTGGAAAGGTAAGTTTTAATTTTCATAAAATCCCTTTCCACCGGCTTTGTCTGTGCATTATAGGGGAGGGCAAAATGCACATTTACATTCACATTTGATAATAAAGAACTTTCTTTTTTAGTGGCGTGTATAACCTTAACAGACCTTCTGCCACCTGCAAAATCTTTACAGCGATAATCTTTTCTGTTATCAAGATACACATCTGAAGGCAAGCCAAACTTTTGTACTCCGTAGTAAAAAGCCTGGAAGATATGGTCTGAATTCGGAGCATCTGCGTGTAAAAACCAACCAAGCCACTTTGATGTTTTAATATCTCTGAAAACCGTAACCCAGGGAAAACAAACATTTCCATTGTAATTAACCGCAACATCAATCTGTGCGTGGTCAGATACCCAAAAACTTCCTGCCTCAATATTGGAATAATCTCTCGAAATATATTGAGCGTACCTCTTATTCCACGCAGCATGCCCGTAACGAGCCAAGTATATTGCCTGTTCGGGAATAGTTCTTTTTAATTCTCTGTCAAAAGTTCTGCTTGTCGGGAATTCGGTTATTTCAATACCGTATTTTTGATTTGCATAACCTAAAGTAGCCATCCAACAGAAATTGGCTGACGGAGCACCTTCTCTTAAATAAAGACTTTTGTAGTAATCAAAATATTCAGGTTTTAATTTGAGTTTTTTACAGTGATTTTTCTTTGATAATAATGCAGAAATTCCGTATTTTTCATATTCTTTTTTTGCTCGAAATAAGGATGTGTAACCGCATTTTTTATCGGGATATTTTTGATTCCAGATTTCTAAGAATATTTTAATCTGCGAATATGTCAAATCTTTTGTAAACCTGATAAGCTCTAAATATTTATCTGCTTGTTTTTTAGCCCAAGTCGGAGCGTTAGAATATGCTTCGCTGTTGTTTTCAATAGTTTCAACGGAAACTTTGTTTTCGGCAGACTTTTGGTTGAAATAATATTTTTGTTGTAATTCCTCTGATAAAGCAGTCAAAGGAATAAAATAAATCTTGTACTTTCCGTTCTTTTGTACTTTTGATTTATACTTTCCGCTCTTACATTTTCTTCTGACGGTTTCTTTTTTCTCGCAGGTAAGAGCACAAATTTCTTCAATTCTTAACCAAACATCATTTCGGCTATTCATTTTTTAATTCTCCGATTATTTTCGAATAAAGGGAGAACATTTTCTTTCATCCATGCATCAAATTGGGCATTTCTTCTTTTGCCGTTCACAAGCATGTTTATATAGTTGCGAGTATATCCAAATTCGAGAGCCAACTCATTTTGAGTAATAGAGAGCTTTTTCAAACCAAACTTGTATTTATCAAACAACGATAATCTCATCTTCTGTACCTTTATGCAATATCAAAAAATAATTATTCGTAATCAAAAAATAATTACTCAATATTAAAATGTTATTCAAATCCGAATAAATCGTCAATCCAATTTTTAATTTTGTTACCTTGGTAACAGCATTTTTTCTTTGCGATTTTTCAAAAATATTGCCATAAAACGAATAAAGACTATTTTGAATATGAAGAAATATAAATAAAATGCGAATAATTTTATTGAAAAATCGAATAATCCATGACAAAATCAAAATATTAAAAAGGAATGAGTTATGACACTACAAGACAGATTAAAAACATTTAGAACTCAGGTGGCAAGCACCCCGGAGTCATTATGTGATGAATTAAGCAAAAAAGGTTTTAAGATTGCTCCTTCGACAATATATGGATACGAGGCAGGACAAAGACAACCAAGTATAGTTTATATAAAAAGTTTAATTGAAGCCTATGATGCAAATCCTATGTGGTTACTCCAGGGACAGGGTTCAATGTTCTTAAACGAAGAAGAAAAATTTCAGGCATCTCTTTCAGAAAATCTTAATTTAGAGAATATTGTTTTTATTCCTGTTGTTAATATGGATGTTTCTGCCGGTTATGGCTCATTAACTGAAGAAATAGAAATGACAAAAGATTTTGTTTCCTTTGGCAAAGATTGGCTTTGCAATAACATTAATGCTCCCATTGATAAACTTGTTATTTTTAAAGTAAAAGGTGATTCTATGGATAACGGCAACGGCTTAATTAAAGACGGCTCGCTTGTTATTGCCGATACGAGTATTACCGAATACAAAAATGACGGAATTTATGTTTTAGGAATAGAAGGTGCTCTGTTCGTAAAAAGACTTCAGTACCTGCCCGGTAAAATCAGAGTTAAAAGTGATAACCCGATGTATGAATCATTTGAAATTAACCCCAATACCGACAATGTGAAAATAATCGGAAATGTCGTTTATACAATTAGCAAAGTTGCTTGTATTTAATTATAACTTTGGAAAAACCAGGAGTAGGAAATGGCAGAAGAAGTAAAAGATAAACAAAAAATGCTAAAAAAACTGGAACAAGACTTAGAAAAATTGAACATTATAACAAGGCAATTCAATATTTTTAAAGTTCTTAAGTCAGAAGAATATGAAATCAGACATTCAAACTTTTTGGCTTGGCTTATGAGACCTAACGAAAATCATGGTTTAAAAGATTATTTTTTAAAAGAATTTTTAAAATCAGCAATAAAAGATTATACCAATAATGTTGAAATCGAGGTTAAGTTAAGAGACATTATTTTTTATGATTTTTCAGATATACGTATCAATAGAGAAGATAATCACATTGATATTTTGCTTGTTTCTTATAAAAGCAAATTTGTTTGCGTTATAGAAAATAAAATTGACAGTGGAGAAAACGGCACACAATTATCAAGATACGCAGAATATATAGAAAATAATTTCAAAGAGTACAAAAAATTATTCATTTATTTATCTAAGGAAACAAATAATAACGAACTAATACCTCGTTCAATAAAAGACAAAACGGTATATTACATTCCTATGTGTTATGAACAAGTCAAAGATGTTATTAATAATGTTCTGAAATTTAAATCAAGCAACTTAAATAACGAAGTAAAAATATTTATTGAACATTACAAAAAAAATATAGAAAGATATATTATGAATAATACTGACGAAGAAACTAAAAATATTATAATAATAAAGAAGCAATAGATTTAATTATAGAGAATAATGAAAAATTATTCCCGAATTTTGCAAAACAATTTAATAAAAAATTGTTTGAAACTATAAAAGATGAAATACTCAAAAAACATAAAAAAAATAACAGAAATGATACTTTTCAGCAATATGGAACAGCTAAGTATCATTATGAAATACTCAAATTGGATGATAAGAATATAATAAGAATTGCGTTCCATATTGAAAAACAAAAAACGGAAGAAGTGATAAATTGTTTTAGTGAGAAATTCCTTCAGAAATTAAAAAAATATGGTTTTAAAGAAGTCGAAGCAGGTATCGGATATGACAAACTTTTAGAAAAAGAATTCTATAAATTAACAAATGATGAAATAAATAATTTAATAGACGAACTTATTCCTAAATTTGTAGCTTTGTATAAAGAAACAAGTGATTATGTAAAAAATGAACTATGGCAAAAAACAGACTAATGTGTATAACGTCTATTTTGCCAAAGATGTTTTTAGGTTGTCTAATTTTGCATATTTAAAACCACCCAACGCACCCCAGGATTGATTTCCTGGATGGCGTTGTTTTTTTTTCATTGATAAATTTATAATACATTTTATTTTTAAACTTGTAAAAAAATC
>JAFQYI010000158.1 GCA_017406505.1 bacterium | reverse complement strand
TTTCATATTTTGAAGCATCAAAACCTACGTTACCATAGGGTTTTTGACTATAAATATAAACCCCATTCGAAGCATACATGTTTTTCAATTGATTAATGATGGCAGAAACTGCTGCTTTTGCATTTGCAGCATTTGTTGTTTTAGCTTCTTCTGCAGCCTTAGCTTCAGCAGCTTTTTTAGCTTCTTCTGCCTTTTTAGCAGCATCAGCAGCCTTGAGGTCTTTTACTTCTTTATCTGTAAATCCTGCTGCTTTATATACAGCATCTTCTGCAGCTTTTCTAGCTTCTGCATCAGTTTTACCTGCTTGTTTTGCTTCTATATAAGCTTGTTCTGCTACTCCTTGATATTTTTCTTTATACTCATTACGCTTTGCAGTCTTATCAGCAGCTTTGCCGGTAAATCCTTTTATGTCTTTATCTACAGCATGTCCTATTGCATCAGAAGCTGCTGAACGTGCATTAGATTCCCATTTTGCAGCTGCTGTTACAGCACTTCTTGCTGCAGACAATGCTTGTGCATCTGTCTTACCTGCTTGTTTTGCTTGAATATATGCTTTGTCAGCTTCATCAAAACATCTTTGCATCAACTCCGGAGTTATATCGTCTGCTTTTATACCTGCTGAATTTAACAATTTTGTTACTGTTTCATCATTAGCAACTTCACGAGCACTATCAGACCATTTTTCATGACCTTCACCTGCATAAGCATATATAGCTTCTCTTGCCGCTATTGCTGCTTCATCATCAGTTGCACCGTTTTCTTTAGCTAACATATAATATTCTTGTGCAATTTTTTCTAATTCAGCAGTTGTATTAGCTTTATCAGTCTTGTCTGTTATACCAAGCTTTTTAAGAACTTCCGTTACAACTTGTGAAGTCTTGCTAACAGCTGTCTTTTCCCAAGCAGCAGCTGCTGTAACAGCTTTGTTAATCATGGATTGTAGTTGCGAATCAGAATATGTTTTGCCACTATTCATCGCCTCAATTAATGTTTGTGTAGCTACCTTTGTCAATCTTTCGGATAACATTTCAGTAACTTGTGTTGTAATTCCCGGTACTTCGCTATAGTGAGCACCTTTTGTTGCTGCTTTAACTGCTGCTTCAATCAATTTGTTAATATTATTATTTGCTAAATTTTTAGCTTCAGCTTCATATTCAGCATATTGTTCAGGTGTAAGTTCAGGTTTCTTCTTTTCTTCCGGAATTTCTACTATATTATCTGTCATACCTGCATCTGCATAAACTGCATTCTTAGCCATAAGAGCTGCAACTTCATCAGACATGCCTGCTTGTTTTGCTGCTATATAAGTGGCTACGGCTTTACTTTCGTATCCCGGACGTAAAACATTTTCCATTTTTCCTTTGTATCCGGATTTTGCAATCGCTTCATTAATTGCATCGGCTGCAACAGCCAAAGCATCAGATTGCCATTTTTCCAGTTTTTGTTCTTCTGTTAATTCAGGTTGTGGTGGCTCAATTTTAACATCAACCAATTTGCCCATTAATTTTGCTTCAGTATATACTGCATTTCTAGCAAAATCAGCAGCCTGAGCTTCTGTTGCACCTTTTGACATAGCATCTATATATGCATCTCTTGCTAATTTTTCAAGATTTCCTTGAATTTCGGAACGCATACTTGTATTAACAGCACCCTTTAATGCTTTCAACATTTCTAACACACATTCCATTACGGCACTATGTGCTGCCTTGTCAGCTGCCTTACCCCATGCATCTGCTTCTTCTTGAGTATATTCTCTTGCAACAGGTTCTGTTGGTGTCGTAGGTTGTGTTTGACCATTTGCGTTTGGATTTTCTAATTGGAATTCTTTGTATAAAGCTTCAATTGCCATCTTAGCAGCTTCTTCAGGAGTTTTTCCTGCTTCTATTGCTTCTGTATACGCAATTGTCGCTACATCTTGTGCTTTCATTCTTGTATCAGCTTGATTGCTATCAGAACCTCCAATTCTCGACACAATATCATCAATCGCTTTGTCTGCAACTTCTATTGCAACATCACGATATGGACTATTTGCAGGATCTTTTTGGTCTGCAGGATTTGTATTTTGTGGGTCTTTTGGTGCATTAGGATTTTCTAAACCAAATTTCTTATATACTGCATCCATAGCAATTTGAGCAGCTTCTTCAGGTGATTTACCTGCATTAATAGCATTTGTGTATGCTATTATTGCTTCACCTTGCGCATCTTTACGAGCTTTTGCTCTATCTGCCGGATTTGTACCTGCACTATCAGCTGCAGCATCAATCGCACTATCTGCTAATTGTATTGCTATATTTCTATATGGACTGTTTGCCGGATCAGGTTGTTCTGTTTGTTGTGTTTGACCGTTTGCATTAGGATTTTCTAATCTATAATTTTTATACAAAGCATCTATAGCTGCTTTTGTCGCATCTGCATCAGACATGCCTGCTTCTTTGGCATTTGTATATGCAATGATGGCTATACCTTGAGCTTCAGCTCGAAGTTCTGCTTTATTATTATCAGAGTTCATAAGTCTTGAAACAATATCATCAATAGCTTTGTCTGTAACTTCTATCGCTACTTCAGCATAAGGACTGTTTGCAGGGTCTTTTTCGCTGTCTTTTGGAGCAACACCTCCTGGACCATCAGCGTCAGGTGCTTCAGGTACATCGACATTACCCAGATTTTTAATTGCATTTGCTGCAGCTTGTATAGCCTCTTCTTCTGTAGCACCATTTTTAATGGCATTCATAGCTGCTAACATAGCTGCCTTTTCAGCTGCATCATGAGCATCAAACATTGCCATTTCTTTATCTTGACCTTCTGCAGCTTTATTTCCTGCTTCTTCTGCAAATTTACTTATTAATTCCTGTAACTGCTCCAGTATCTTCTTTTTCAAGTTGGCTATTTCGGCAGGACCAAATGCATCAGGATTGGACGGGGGCATAACTCCTCCATATACCGTCTGTATAATTTCTGGTACAATTTTATCTTTATCCGGCAATTGTCCACCGTATACAAAATCAATCTGTGATCGACCATATCCATAATTTCCAAAACCGTCTGACATAAAAAAGCTCCTTCTATTTTACTCGCTAATACACTATACATGTATAAAAACATTTTTTTTGCGTCATTTAGCATGATTTTAATAAAACATTACAATATTTAACAAAATTTTACATTAGGTGAATAAAAAGATACAGGCATATATGCGATGCCTGTATCTTTTTTGTATTATAAACTAGCAGCAGCCACAAGCACATTTAACATTTAGTGCTTCTTTTGCTTCTTCGGCTCTTACTTTTATTCTTCCATCAACTGCTATTCCTTCTCCTGTCTTTTCACTGATAAGAAGTGGATTGATATCTAACTCGTCTATGAATTTATAATCATTTACAAGTTGTGATAATCTCAAGAGAGTTTCTTGAATTTGTTCCATTTGTGCAGGTTTTGTTCCTCTTGCTCCCTTTAACAATCCGTATGCTTTTACTGACTTAATCATTTCTTCTGCATCAACATCTGTTAAAGGTGCTATTCTGAATGTTACATCTTTCATAGTTTCAATAAATACGCCACCTAAACCAAACATCATCATTGGACCATATTGTGGATCTGTTGCGATACCACATACCATTTCTCTGTTTCCTTTTACCATTTCTTGTATGATTACACCTTCAAGACCATCTATAAGTCCCTTTTCTGTTAATTTTGCAATTAAATCTCGATATTCTGCTCTGAGTTGTTCTTCTGATTGGATATTTACTCTTACTCCACCTACATCTGTCTTGTGTGATGTGGTTTTTGATGTCATTTTCATAACAACCGGATATCCTATTGAATTACCAAGATTTACAACTTCTTCTTCGTTTGTTGCAAGACCGTATTTACAAGCTCTGATAC
>JAFQYI010000157.1 GCA_017406505.1 bacterium | reverse complement strand
ACATAATGAACAAGAAGAAAAACAAGATGTAACAGCACATGCAGAAATGATTGTTATACAAAAAACTGAAAAATTTTTAAAAACAAAAATTTTAAACGATTGTGAAATATATGTTACATTGGAACCTTGTCCTATGTGTGCTTGGGCAATATTAAATGCCAGATTTACAAAAGTATATTTTGGAGCTTATGATAATTTATACGGAGCATTAGGTTCTGCTATGGATTTAAGGAAATTATTAAAATCAAAGACAGAGATTATAGGAGGAATTTTAGAAGAAGAATGTTCAACACTTCTCAAGAACTATTTCAAAAAGATAAGATAAAAGATATACTTGATGAATATGCAAAACAATATGATACGATTGATTTTATAAAAAATGATCCTTCAAAATTTATACATATTTATCAAAATCCTCAAGATATAGAAATTGCCGGATTTATAGCATCTATATTTGCTTATGGAAAGAGAGAACTTTTTATAAAAAAACTTGAAACATTTTTAACAAAAGAAAAAAAACTTACTGATTATATCAAAAATTTTGATGAAAGTGATGAGTTTTTAAAAAATTTCGATTATAGATTTTCAAAGGGTATAGATTTTATTCAAATTTTAAAAATTTTACAAAAAATAGAAATGGAAAATGAAAGTTTAGGCTCTTTATTTAGATATTATTATGAACAAACGCAATCACTAAACGGTATGTTGCAGGGAGTTATTGATTATTTTTATGCAAATGTAACAATGAATATTACACAAGGGTATTATCATCTTCTTCCCAATCCGGCTAATGGAGGGGCAATGAAGAGAATGAATATGATGCTCAGATGGTTCGTGAGGAAATCAGAAGTTGATGTAGGGATATGGAAATTTATTGACAAATCAGAGTTGATAATTCCACTTGATACCCATGTAGGTAATATTTCCAGACAAATAGGATTGTTATCACGTAAAAATAATGATATGAAAAGTGCTATTGAAATAACAGAAAAATTAAGAGAATTTGATATAAAAGACCCTGTAAAATATGACTTTGCACTATTTGGTATTGGAGTTAATGGGATAAATTTATAGAGTTAAAAAATATTCATTTCTTTCATTTTATCGACAAAAAGAGGTGTTAGTAAATCCCAGGCTGCTTCATTTGGATGGATATTATCAGAGAGTTGATACTTTTTAGATAACATATTTTCATTTGTTAAATCATTCTTAGTTATTACAATAAAATTATTATTTCTTAATTTATGTATTAATATATCTTCAAATATATAACTTTTATAAAAATACACAACAAAATTTATTTTATTATGCCAATGATTTTGAAGATTTTCTCTGGTTTGAATAAAATAAGCAAGAGCCTCATCAGTTATTTTATCAGCATTTTTATTATTTTTAAGATAAAAATAATTATATATTTTTCTAATTGATTCTAATGTATAATTATATTTATAAAAAATTACAAATGGATTATTAAAATTGTCAATTATAAAAGACTTATTCTTATATTTATAATGTAAATAAATTACTCTATCAGAAATTAAAAAAGATTCACCTGACATTCTTCTAAAATGATCACTTATAAGTATATAAATAATCGTATTACAAGGTGGTACTGATTTATAAAATTCATCCGTTGTAGTTTGGTAATACATTTGTTGTATACCTCGCCCCGGAATAGCTCTATTAAAAACGGGTTTATTTATTTGATTTGCTAATTTATAACTAAATATTTGATTATAGTTTAAATATGTTCCGTAAGCAAATGAACAACCAAATACTAATATAGGAGAAGATTTATACATTAATCCAACAGGTAATCTGGTTTTAAATTGGTTCTCGTCATCAGTATTATTTTTTAAATCAAAAAAATAGTCGATGCTATTAATAGGGTTATATGGTTTTGAATAAAAATTTTTTAAATTTTTAATAGATAATTTATTATGTATTTTTAAACTGGTTACATATAAACAGAAATCACTTATAAACCAAAGAATACTAATTACTATTATGTTAAATAAAATAATTAAAATAATTTTTTTAAATTGAATAGAATTATTATACATATTTATTCCCTATAAAATATATAATACATTAAATGAAAATAAAAAATCGGAATGACAGGATTTGAACCTGCGACCCCTGCGTCCCGAACACAGTGCGCTACCAAACTGCGCTACATTCCGATTTACAATAATTCTATCTCAAAAATTTTTGAAATCAAAATTCTATCTTTATTATTCTCTTATTTTTTGATATTCCGAAAATTCTTTTGCCGTTTCCATCCAATCTTCTTGTGTTATTACTAGTGCATGATTCCAAAATTTTTCTATTGCATAAGTCTCTCTCTCTTCTTTATGCAAAACGTGGACTATTACATCTCCGTAATCCAACAAATTCCATCGATTCTTTAAATCATTTTCATTTCCTATTGGAATTCTATTAAATGTCTTTTTGATTTTTTCTCTTACATATTCCGTCAGTGCTTTTACTTGTGTTGATGTATCTGCTGAACAAATTACAAAATAATCTGCTAATACTGATACTTGTGATATATTTAATATCTTTATATCTTTTCCTAATTTGTCATCTAATATTCCTGCAACTGCACAAGCAACTTTATATGATGGTATTTCTTGCATATATTACCCTTTTTATTGATACTACAAAAATTGTATCATAAATATAAATATATATGGTATTATAAAATAAATCGTAATATAAAGGCATTGTTTTGAACAAAATTAAAATTCTTTTCTTAAATCTATTACTTAAAATAAAAAATTGTTTTTCTAATAATCATAAAAAATCAATAAGCTTTGTTGATGAAAATACAAAAAATGTATTAAGTGAATCTGCAAGTCTTGAAATATCTGCTAAAGCAAAAGAATTACAACAAGAAGTGGAAAAAATAACTACAAAAATTGTTGAAGATAATCTTGATAATATTGATAAAACTTTAGATTATTTAAAATCACAAAATATATCTATATACAGAACAAAATTTGTTTTGCAAATTTTAAAATATATCAACGAAAAACCAGGATTTATTATTCCTCTGCACGGTTTTAAAGCTTTATATCTGAATTTTTTTATTAATCTTTTGTGTAATAAAAAAATTGTATTCAATAATGTATCAAAAGAAATGTTTATTTTTTCTACTAAAGAAATTGACAAATATTTTCTAGCTTCTCAAATATATAAATTTGTTGCTTTTAGAAATAAAATGAGTGGTTTTGAATACGAAAGTCAAGAAAAATTTAAAAAGTTATATAAAAATCCAAGTACAAAATATTATAATAAACTCACAGCCAAAGATATTTTCATTATAAAAGATGTTATTGCTAGAGATATAGAAGCTTCAGATTTTGCATTGAAACTATATCAAAATGAAAATTCATAAATTCTGCTAATAAGAAATTTTTCCCATAATTACAGGATGTGAAGCACCTGTGCATTCCGGCAAGTTGTTTGTTCTTTTCAAATATGTACATAATCCTAATATTGCAAATGCAATACATTCTTTCTGTTTACTGTTTATTCCGTAATCTTCATGTTTTTTTATAGGGATATCCTTAAAATATTTTTGAAGAGATTGCATTAATACAGAATTATATGCACCTCCTCCTCCGATAATGACTTCTTCAATTTTTGTTTTTGGAAAAATAAAATCTGTATATGAAGAGTAAATTGTTTTGGCAGTAAGTTCTGTAATTGTTCTTATAATATCAAATTTATTTTCAGGAGCATTTTTCAATATATTTTCAGCATATTGGTCATTAAAATATTCTCTTCCCGTTGATTTTGGGGGACGAATTTTATAATATTGGTCAGATAAAAGTTCATTTAGCCATTTCTTGTCTACATTTCCTTGTAAAGCCAATTCTCCATTTTTATCATATTCTTTTTGGAAAAATTTATTAGAGTAATAATCTATTAACATATTACCTAAGCCATTATCAAAAGCAAAGGTTGAATTATCTTTTGATAAGACGGTAACATTTGAAATTCCTCCGATATTTTGGATTGCCCTGTTTTTATCTTTACCGAAAATTTTTTCATCTGCAAAAGGTACAAGAGGAGCACCTTGTCCACCAGCTGCCATATCTTTTGTTCGAAAATCTCCTATTGTCATT
>JAFQYI010000156.1 GCA_017406505.1 bacterium | reverse complement strand
TATGCTTGGTGTTGCCTCCATTGATGAAGCTATGCAGCTTAGAGAAAATAAAATTACAGCTCCAATTCTCGTATTAGGTGCTTCTCCTGTTTGGGCTTTCGATTGGGCTGCAAATAATGACATCTCTTTATCTTTATTTTTGCCTGAACATATTGAGGCTTGCAAAGTTACTTATGAAAAAACAGGCATTAAACCTAAAGTTCACATTAAATTAGATACAGGCATGAATAGAATAGGAGTTTCTAAAGATAATGCTATTGATTTAATTAAAAAAGTACAAGATTGTAATTTTATTGAACTTAAAGGTATTTTTACTCATTTTGCTTGTGCTGAAGATATTCAAAAAACAAAAGAACAAATATCTATTTGGGATTACGTCTTATCTAATGTCAATACTGACGGATTACTTTTACATATTGCTAATACTGCTGCATTAATAACATTTCCTGATATTAATTATAATATGGCAAGGGCAGGTATAGGCATTTATGGTTTACAACCTGATTTAATACCTGATTTTTCTAATCCACCAAAACTTATTCCGGCTATGTCATTAAGAGGCAGAATTGTAAATATTCATAATGCTCACAAAAATTCAGGTGTAAGTTATTCTCATAGATATATTACTGATAAAGAAACAACAATAGCAACAGTTCCGATTGGTTATGCCGATGGTGTTTCCAGAAGCCTTTCCGGAAAAATTTTTGGCATATTACATGGTAAAAAAGTTCCTCAAATAGGTAATATAACAATGGATCAAATGATGTTTGATATTACCGGTATTGATGCTAATGAAGGTGATATAATAACTCTTTTAGGGCAAGATGGTAATCAAAATATTTCCATTAATGAATGGGCTGATATTTTAAATACAATTAACTATGAACTTATCTGCCGTCTAAAAGTTCGTCTTTCAAGAGTTTATACCAGATAAATTTATTTTCTTATAAATAATCGTTCTAATTTTCTTATAAATCGTACTATTTTAGGCTCTGAATTTTTAGTGATTGAATCAACTAATATTGTTGTAATATTAGCAAATTTTCCACATAATATGTCTGTTAGTGGTCTATCTCCTATCATTACAGCATCTTTATGGGTTTTCCCAATTCTTTGTAAATATTCCTTCAACACTTTTGTATCAGGTTTTGCTGCATTCGATATAACTGCAAAATTACTTATTGAACGAACTTTTTTTATATAGTCTTTATTTTTATTATTACTTAATATTGCAACTATGAAATTTTTTTGCAATTGTGATAACAATTCCTTTGTTTCCGGTAAATAGCAACCTGTTTTAGATGGCATAACAGTAGAATCTAAATCAAATAATAGAACTGATTTTCCTTTGGCTTTTAATTCATCAAAATTAATATCTTCAAGTTTTTCAACATTATAATCAGGTTTTATGAACATCTTTCGTTTTTTATCCCCACGGTTCTAACTAGTGCATATTTTATATCTTTTGGAATTCTGTCAAATTTTATTAACGAAACATAATTAGTATTTGAAAATTCTTGCTCTTCATTTGTATTATAGTCAATGATTTTTAAAACTTTGGTTGTAAAAAGTTCATTAGGAGTAATTATTTCAACTTCATCACCAACATAAAATTTATTTTTAGTATGAACTTTAATCATACCATTTTCTTCATTTAAGAATAAACAAAGAAAATCTGCTCCTGCAAGTCCTTTTGAAATATCATAACTATAGCCGTTACTATCCGGTTTAGTAATATAAAACCCTGTCGTATAACCTCTATTTCCAATTTTAGCAAGTTGTTGTATATTAAATTCTTCATCTGATTTTCCTGTATTGACATAATCATCAATAGCCTTTCGGTATGTTTTAGCAGCAGCTGAAACATAATATAAACTTTTAGTTCTTCCTTCAATTTTGAGAGAATCAACACCTGCATCAATTAATTGAGGAATATAATTAATTAGAGCCAAATCTTTAGGACTTAAAATATGTGTTCCTCTATCATTTTGTTCAATTTCAAAATACTCTCCGGGTCTTGTTTCTTCAATAAGTTTATAACTCCATCTGCAAGGTTGGGCACAACCTCCTTTATTTGCTTTTCTTTCACCATTGGTCATATAATCACTTAAAAGACATCTTCCTGAAAAAGAAACACATTGTGAACCGTGAACAAAAACTTCAAGTTCTATCTCAGGAACATCTTGTTTAATTTTTGCAATTTCGGGAATTGATAACTCTCTGGCAAGCACAACCCTTTTGGCACCAAAATCTCGCCAAAATTTAACTGCTTCTGAATTAAGTGTATTAGCTTGTGTACTAATGTGTATATCAATATCAGGCAAATATTTCTTTACGATTGATAGTACACCAAAATCAGAAATCAAAATACCGTCAGGATTTGCATCTTTTATAATGTCAATTTTGCTGATTAATTTTTCTATATCTTCATTAAAAGAATATATATTGAGTGTTAAATATGCCTTTGCGCCTAAAGAATGTACTAAATCAACACAAGATTTCATATTATCATCGGTTATAATTTCACCTTTTCTTAAAGCACGCAGACTAAAATCAACCGTACCGAAATATACAGCATCAGCACCATATTTTATAGCATATTCACATTTTTCTAAACTGCCACCCGGCAATAATAATTCAATTTTTTTCATACCAAATATTATAATTTAAAAACTATAAATCAAAAATTTGCTTATCATCTTTCTTGATATAAAAATTACCTGCAATCTTCTTAAATCGAGATAATTCATTTTTTAAAGCATAAATTTCCTTTTTATTATCAGCAATCTGTTTTCTCATATCATCAGCTTCAGACTTACTTCGAACTAAATCCATAATTACAGTATCAATTCCACCTAATTTTTCTTCTAATTTGGATTCTAATTTATTTTCAAGCTTTTCCTCAAGAATAGTTGAAAATTTACTATAAAAGCCATCTTCAATATTTTTAACAGCACCGGTAATTTGTTTTAATAATGCAATAGTTTCATCATTTTTTATAATATTGTTTTCTTTTTGTTTTGCAGTTGTTTCATTTTTATTGACAGGCAACTTTTTTAACCCGTTTTTTAATTGAATGGATTTTTCTTCATTATACTTAGTCTGATTTTGAACATCTTGCAACCTTTTTAAAGTTTTCAAATCATCTGTAGTAAAATATGTTAAACCCTTTTCATTTTGTTTTAAAGGCATATTTGCTGATTTGCATAAACGAACAATATCTTCATTATTAATTTTTAAAATATCTCGAACTGTTTTTGGCAGGATTTCAAGACTATCAACCATAATATAATCCTTTATTTTATACAATTATATTAAAAATGTCATTGTCATGGAAATTTTATAAAAATTTTAATAAAGTTTTGTAACATCAATATCTTTAAAATCTTTTGTATATTCAAGGATTGCTTTAGAAGCTGATTTAATTGGATTTAAAACAGCATTTCCACCAATACAGCCTCCTTCACAACACATTACTTCAATAAGATTTCCATCAGGACAATTTTTTTCTTTTGCATATTTTTTTAGTTGTTTAATACTTTCTTTATTTATACCATTAATATAACAAGGTTTTATTTCATCTTTGTTTTTAGAGGCTTTCTTAACAGCTTCTGCAACTCCTCCTGCAATGCCGTAATTTCTTCCTTGTTTTGATATAGTTTCATCTGTTTTAGATTCTTCACAATCAATAAGATCTATATCTTGACCTGTTAATAATGCATCAATTTCTTCAAAATTTATTAAATAATCAATATTAGGATTTTTTCTAACTTCATTTCTTTTTGCGATACAAGGACTAACAAAAACAGTTATTGCCGTAGGATATTTAGTTTTTACAATTTCTGCAGTGTAATAAAGAGGTGTCTTTGTATTTGAAACAAACGGCTTAATTTCAGGGATATGTTTTTGTATTAATTCATTATAACCTGCACAACAAGATGTTGTCATAAAAGATTCACCTTCTTGAATACGTTCGTCAAATTCTTTTGCTTCATTTATAGTAGTAATATCTGCTCCTTTAGCCACTTCAACTACATCTGTAAATCCGGCTTTTATTAAAGCATTTTTTAATTGATACATAGTACCTGACAGCTGACCTGCTATTGATGGAGCAACCATTGCTATTATTTTATCTTTGTTTTTTATATGTTTCATAATATCAATGAGCTGACTTTTTTCGTGTACTGCTCCAAATGGGCATTTCGTAACACATTTTCCACAACTTATGCATTTTTTAAAATCAATTCTTGCTATGCCTTGTTCATTTTTATGAATTGCTCCAACCGGACATGCATCTTCACAAGGAACTGTGATTTTTGTTATAGCATTATAAGGACATACAGATATACACATTTTGCAACGTTTGCATTTTGTTGAATCAATTATTGATTTACCATTAACTATACTTACTGCACCAAATTTACAAGCCGATTCACAAGGTCTTGCTACACAACCTTGACAAAGTTCCGTAACCAGAATTTTTCCACCCACACAACCCTTACATGCTGCATCTAAAACTGTTAATAC
>JAFQYI010000155.1 GCA_017406505.1 bacterium | reverse complement strand
CTCCATCGATAGATACAACTATCCTTTCAAACCTGTATTTAACAAGAGCTTCAGCTTGTGCATCTGTTAAGTAATTTAAATTCACACCATTATTTGCAGTTAATGTAATACTTTTTTCATAAGAGTATTTTATAATGTCTACAAGCTCAGGATTTAAAAATATTTCACCACTATTTGAAAGTTCAATTGTTTTGATAACTTCATTTTCATCTACTAATTTTTTAAAATCTTTAAATTTTAAATACCCTTCACCAATAAACTTTTTATAATCAGGATTTGTTTGTCTAAAACAAACAGGACATTTTAATTGACACAAAGTACATGCATCCAGTCTTATCGATGTTGGTAATTCTGACTTGTCTTTATATTTTTCTTTTAAATGTTCTTCACTTAATTCTAATACTTTAGGAGAAATAAACCAAATATTTGAATCTTGCATTTCTTTATAAACAAAACAAGTATTGCAAGGAATATTGTCATTTGAAATAGCCTTATTGGTTATCATATTTTTAGCATATATAATTTGAGGATTATTTAATGTTTCTAAAAGTCCATCTTTAAATATATTTCCACTAAACTTTTTTTTTGATTTTGTACAACAACCTAAAACATCGCCATTCCAATTTATTTGTGGTTCCCATAAATATTTACAAAAAAACCAATTAGTTTGTCCATTTAGATATTCTTTAAGTCTTACTATACAATTTGAATTTATATCTAAATGTTCTAAACCTGTTTCTTTCTTTATAAATTCTATATCTTTAACTTGAGAATACCGTTTATCAGAATTAACAGCAAAATCTAATCTATAGACCCCTAATTTTTTTGCTTCTTCTTTAGCTTTAGGAATTTCATGTTCATTATGTCCAAAAACTATAAATTTCCATACAATTGCTGGTTTTCGTTTATTGTATTTTAATTTAAAATGTGATATTTTTCGTATATTATTAATAACATTATTATAATTCCCTCCAACCCTATGAATTTTATATGTTTCTTGACTTGCTCCATCAATTAAGACGACCATTCCTTCAAAGTTATATTTAACGAGAGCTTCAGCTTGCTCATCTGTTAGATTATTTAAATTCACTCCATTATTAGCTGTTAATTTTATATCTTTTTCATAAGCGTATTTAATAATATCAATAAGCTCCGGATTTAAAAATATTTCCCCTCTATTTGAAAGTTCAATTGTTTTTATAACTTCATTTTCATCTACTAATTTTTTAAAATCTTTAAATTTTAAATACCCTTCACCAATAAATTTACTATATTCAGGATTTGTTTGTCTATAACAAGAAGGACATTTTAATTGACACAAAGTACATGCATCCAGTCTTATCGATGTTGGTAATTCTGACTCGTCATTATATTTTTCTTTTAAATGTTCTTCATTAAACTCAAAGTTCATAAAATTTATATATTTACTCTCTTAAATAAGTGTATATCGAAATAAACAAGCATGCAATAAAAATAGTCTTAAGTAACTTATCTTCTACGCATAGATTGTTTTCTTATCATAATATCCATGATTTTTTTTCTTACGTTATAAGCAAGTTCTTTTTGATATTTACGCATATCTTGAATTGCAGCGTGCATTGCTCTTGTTGGATCATCATTATTTACATTTACGTGTAATAAACTGTCTTCAGCAATTTTCATATCAGCTTCTGCTAAAGTGATTACGTCCATAATTTCATTGATTTCCATTTGCGTAAATCCACGTTTTTTTAGATTTTCCATTAATTCAACTTTGATTTGCGCACGCCTTGGAGTGGCTTCAAAACCACCACCTCCATCATTTCCTGTTGAACCCGTGAAAAAATTATCTAAAAAGCCCAAATATTCTTCCTCATTTTACAACTGATAATATATACATTATAAAATATTTCTTTTGAAAAATCATCATAATAAAAATTTTTATTAACTACTTGATAAAAAAAAAAGTTTAGTGTATATTTGACACGTAAACAAATGGTAAGTTTATAGGAGAATTAAAACTATGGTAAAAGTAGCAATAAATGGTTTTGGAAGAATTGGTAGAAACACATTAAGAGCAGCTATAAGAGAAGGTATTTTTACTGAACTCGATTATGTTGCAATTAATGATCCCGGATTAAAACCTGAAGATGCAGCTCGCATTTTTAAATATGACTCTGTAATGGGAAAATTTGACGGTGAAGTTGAAGCTGTTGAAGATGGTATCATCGTAAATGGTCATAAAATCTTGTTCTTTGCTGAAAAAGATCCTGCTCAACTTCCTTGGGCTAAGTTAGGTGTTGAAGTGGTTATTGAATCAACAGGCTTCTTTACAGATGCAACTAAAGCAAAAGCACACATTGATGCAGGTGCTAAAAAAGTTATTATTTCTGCACCGGCAACAAATGAAGACATAACTATCGTTCTCGGTGTAAACGATGATATGTACGATACAACAAAACACAATGTAATTTCAATGGCATCTTGCACAACTAACTGTTTAGCACCTGTTGCTAAAGTTATTAAAGAAAAATTTGGTATTGTTAAAGGTTTAATGACAACTGTTCACTCATACACAGGCGACCAAAGAATTTTAGATGCAGGACATAAAGATCCAAGAAGAGCTAGAGCTGGTGCTTTGAATATTGTTCCTACAAAAACTGGTGCTGCTAAAGCTGTTGCTCTTGTTATTCCTGAATTAAAAGGAAAATTAGACGGTTTCGCAATGAGAGTTCCTACTCCTGATGTATCTTTAGTTGATGTTGTTTTCGAAACAGAAAAAAATGTTACTGTTGAAGAAGTTAATGCTGCATTAAAAGAAGGTGCTGACGGACACGTTCTTTGCTACACAGAAGAACCTCTCGTATCATCTGACTACATCGGTTCATCACAATCATCAACTGTTGATGCTTTATTAACAAGAGTTATGGGTGACAATATGGTTAAAATCATTTCTTGGTACGACAATGAAATGGGTTATTCAACAAGATTGGCAGAAACATTGAAAATGGTTGCTGAAAAACTCTAGTTTTATTAGTTATATTAAACTTATTTCAAGACGGACATTTATAAATAATGTTCGTCTTTTTTGTTTACATTTCTTAATTTTTATTTGTAAATTAGCAATTTTAAATCTTCATATCATTTTAAGCACTTGCAAAGGTTTCAGAAGTGCAGAATCAGTTTAAGTTCTGTTTCGGCTGTTAATAATATTAACGTAAGATGCTTCCGAAAGCTATAAAAGAATCAATAAAAATATCATAGTAAAAGCTCCTGCTGTTTATAATGACATGTATATTGACAATATATTTAAAGTGGAACATTTTTATATGATAAAGCACTTCTCTTTGCAACTTGTTATTTTAACTTTGAAAGCATTTCATTATATACACAAACTGTTACAAGGCATATTGGCAATTGCCTTTTAATAAGACTTTCTATTGTCATTTCAAAAGATTGAAACATTGCTTTATCAAGGGGTTGTTCTTTTTCATCTAAATACTTTTCAATTTTTTCACGAAATTCTATTTTTCGTGTTCTATGTTCTATTTTATCTGCAATAAAAATAATTTTTTCAAAGTCAGACATATTACATTTTCCAATAGTATGTAGTCTTATTGCTGATAAAATTTCATTATCACTAATACCGTATTTTTCTCTTGCTATATATGCACTCACTGGAGCATGTATTGTTTTTTTATTATTTTTTTCTGTTTCATCAAGGTCATAAATATTTTTAATTGCTATCTCTTTTGAAAGTTCAAAATCCATGCATTTTGCACAATCATGTAAAAGTCCTGCTAAATATGCTTTATCCGTATCACACCCGAATTTTTCTGCAAGTTTTTGTGCCATTTCGGCAACACCTATAGAATGCTCGTAACGTTCTTCATTTAATTCTCTTTTGAGATTTTGTAAAATTTCATCTATCGTCATTTTTGTATAAGTTATTGTCATAAATATATTTTTCAACCTCTTTAGTTGTGTATTCTTTTATACTTTTTTTAATTTTTACAAACTCTCTAATTTGAGTAGAAGAAATATCAATTTTATGCATATTTAATCTTATATAATTATATCCCTTTTCTTGTAGTTTATCAAAAATGTTTTCGTCATAATCATTATTGCGAGGCAAAACTATAAAATTAATAATTTCTTTTAAGTTTTCCGAATGATACCATTTTTCAATTTGAATAAAAGCATCATCACCAATTATAAAATAAGGCTTTTCTGTTAATTTTAACCTTTTATATAATTCTTTAATTGTTATATAGGTATATGATGGAGTATTTCTTTGGAATTCTATATCCGATACTTCAAAGTATGGGTAACCATTAATAAGAAACTTTGTCATATTTAACCTGTGAAAAGATTCTTCCTCATTTTCTTGAAGATTTTTATGAGGAGGTTTATGTGCAGGAATAAAAATAATCTTATCAAATTGCAAAGATTGATAAACAAACTTTGCAACCTGTAAATGTCCTAAATGAGGAGGATTAAAAGTACCTTGATATAAACAAATTTTCATTATCTGAACGATGCTTGTGGAAATGCTTTTTGTATGCCATTTCTAATTTTATTCATTTCTATTTCTATAGTTTCATCAGTTAAAGTAGCCTCTGTATTTTGAAGTTTTATTCTATAAGCCATACTTTTGAAACCTTCTGCAATATGTTCTCCTTTGTATATATCAAAAAGTTCAACGCTCTTAAATAATTTATTATCTGCTGCCTTTTTAATTACTGCACTAATTTTTTCATAAGTAGCATCATCATTTATTGAAAATGCTATATCTCTTTGGATTTCAGGAAATTGAGGCAGTTTTTTAAATTTTATAACATTTTGAGGTACTTCTTTTAATATAGTGTCTAAATCAAATTCAAAAATATAAAGTTTTTGATTTGATTTTAATTTTTCGGTTAATATAGGGTGGACTTCTCCAAAAATACCAATTTGAGGATTTCCTTTTGCCAAAAGATTTACTTTAGCACTTCTCCCGGGGTGAAGATATGAAACATCTTCGCATAGTGAAAGTTTTATACGTTCTCCTAGTCCAAGAGTATCAAAAAGACTTTCAAGGACACCTTTTAAAGTATAAAAATCTACATTTTGTTGTTGTTTCCACATACCTTTATTAATTTGACCTGTTAAAATACCGGAAAGCATAAGTTTTTCTTTAACTCCACTATTTTCTTTGGTGGCATTTTCTATTGCAAAGTAAGTTTTACCAATTTCAAAAAGTCTTAAATCTTTATTTCCATTATCATAATTATTTTTAAAAGCATCCAGCATATTAACAATTAATGTTTGTCTAAGCATTGTATGGTCTTCAGATTGTGCGTTTTTTACTTTTACAGCTTGTTCATTGTTATATTTTAATCCAAACTTATTTAAAATAGGTTCACCTATTAATGAAGATGACATTGCTTCATAAAAACCATATCCTAAAAATAGGTTTTCAATTTTTTCCTTTACTTTAGATTCAAAAGTAATTTCAGGAGCAACAGTATTTTTAGGAAGTGTAGCCTGAATTTTATCATAACCGTAAATTCTTGCAACTTCTTCAATTAAATCGATTTCTCTATATACATCTGTTCTTCTTGCTCCCGGTACAAGAAATTTAGCAGCAATTTGATTTTTACCTGTTAAGGTAAAGCCAAGTCGTTCAAGAATATCAACAGCTTCATCAGGATTAATTTCGGTTCCCATAACTTTATTTATTTGAGAAAATCTTAAAGTGATTTCAAGATTTTCAAGTTTGTTATTACCTGTTTCAACAATACCTGTAACTTTTGCATCTGCAAGTTCAACCAAAAGTTGAATAGCTCTAAAAAGAGCAGGCTTAGTTTTATCAATATCAACACCTCTTTCAAACCTTGCACTTGCTTCACTTCTGTATCCTATACTTCTTGCACTTTTTCTGTTACAAGCCGGTGTAAAATATGCAGATTCAAGAACAATGTTTTTAGTATTTTCATCAATACCACTATTATTACCACCAAATACTCCACCAACACAAACAGGAGCTTCTTTTGTTGCGATTAAAACAGTATCATGAGTAAGTTTTCTTTCAACTTCATCAAGAGTAATAATTGTTTCTCCCTCGTTAGCTCGTCTTACACAAAGATAACCGTTTAATTTATCTTTATCAAAAGAATGCAAAGGTTGTCCATATTCTAATAAAACGTAATTAGTAACATCAACTATATTATTTATTGAACGAATGCCACATGCCTCTAAACGTCTTTTCATCCAATCCGGAGATGGTTTTACAACTAAATCTTCTAAAATACCTGCAGAATAATATTTACAAGTGTCTTCATCTTTAATTTCTACTTCAAAATTGGTATTTGAATATTCTTGAACAGATTCAAGTGGTGAAAAATTTAATTTTCGTTTATAAATTGCAGAAAGTTCTCTTGCAACACCAATAACAGACATTTCATCACCTCTATTGGCTGTTGGTGCAACGTTAAAAACTATATCTTCATGAATGTTAAAAAGTTTTTCTAATGGCAGACCAAGTTCAATGTTTTCAAAAAGTCTATTAAGTACTAAAATACCATCTTCTTTTTGAAGATTTTCTAAACCTAATTCATCTTGAGAGCATAACATGCCTTCTGAAACAACACCTCTTATTTTTGCAGAGGTCAATTCAAATTGTTCTCCAGTTTTTCTATTTAATACTTTAGAACCAACAGAAGCATAAGGAATAATTTGACCGACTTGAATATTTTGAGCTCCACAAACGACAGTTTTTATAGCTATACCATTATCAATGGTTACAAGATGTAAGTGATCAGAATCCGGATGATTAGAAATCTCTTTAATTTGTGCAGTTACAATATTAGTAAATTTTGCACCGATTGTTTGAATATCTTCGACTTCTAATCCACTCATAGTAAGAGCTTCAGCAATTTCTTCCGGTTTTAAATCAGATAAATCAACAAATTCATTTAACCATTCAAGAGATATAAGCATATTTTTCACCTTATTACATTCTAAATTATTACAACAATAATATTAATATAAATATATACTAATGTACATGACAAAATATTGAAAATATTATTATTTATATTCTAAAACCTCCTTTCAAAGTATATGAATGGAGGTTTTAAATAATGTGATAAATTAATTGTTGAATTTTTATTTTCCTGGTGATAATTCATAAGGACTATCGGGTTTGAATTTATTTTTATAGGTTTCTACTGATGGTTGTAATATTTCAGGTAGTTTATCTAATTCAATATATCCTGCTGAATTCATTCTCCTTAATATTCCCATATATACAGTTTCAAAGTGCTTTGTTTGTATATATTCACCAATAGCTTCCGGTTTTATGGCATTATTTTCTACTTCCAAAATTTCAATTTTTACAGGTGTTGTTTCTGCATAAGTTTCTGCAATTGCAGATGTATATTTCTTATAATTATCTGAAATTTCAGGATTCATGATTGTCATAATTGTATTATACTTGCTTCTGTTTTGAGGACTAAAATGACCTTCTGTCGCATAATGCATACTATCAGGAGCTTTTCCAACTACATAATCAAAATCTTTTAAAGATTCCAAATAAAGTTGTTTTGCCCAATTTTCACCTGCTCCGTCAAACAATTTTCCAAAATATTGATGTTGAATTAATGTATATTTATTATCTCTTGCAAATATGTTAAATATTGCACCTTGAATAGCAGGATTTCTATGAATACTTTTTGTACTTAAATTTTTATTATTTGCTTCTATTGCTCCATTTAAAATTCTGGTTGCAATATCTTCTTTAACTCCAGCATATGCCAGAACAAAAAGTCCTGCATCATCAAACATACTATATCTTCCACCAACATCATCGTGAATATATAATTCTTTCAAATAACCATTATCTGTTCCATTTTTTGAGCCTATCTTACCTCTGAGATTTTTTTCAGAAGGTGAGGCATCTGTACATATAGCAAAATGTTGTTGTGCCTTTGTGATTGCTTTTTCTGTATCTAATCCCTCTGTTTGATAATATTTTATTAAATCATTTTCAAATCTTCTGAAAGCATCACTCGTTTCAAATGTTGTTCCTGATTTTGATACAACTAAAAAGTTTAAATGTTGAATTTCAAGTCCTGTTTGTTCCATAAAGTTTTTATAACTTATAGGATCTATATCAGAATAAAAATAAATTTGCCTTTTTCTATCAAATCCGGTCATGTTGAGTAAAAATTCAGCAGTATGTTTAGAACCACCAATTCCTAGTACAACCAATGGTCTATTTACTGTTGTTTTCCTAGACGATAATGTATTTGCTTGTTCATAAATTTTATCGAGCTGAGATTTTCCTAATTTTTTTTCTAATTGTAATTCCGGTAATGTTACCCATTTCAAAAATTGTCCGTCTTGTTTATATCTGTCATTAAATTCAATTATTGTCTTTTTGGCAATTTCTGAATAATTATCAACTACTTGTACAAAATTAGTATATTTTGTCTTATTTTTTTCCGGCATTATAACTTTAAATTGATAATTTTTATCAGAAGCTTGTTGTACAACCTGTTTTTTTTCTGACAATGTATTCAGTGCAAGTTTATCCGTATTTGGATTAAGCATTGCAATAGTCATTAATTCCAATAACATAAAAATCCCTTCCTTTTTTCATAAATATTATCATAATATTTTTATATTGTAAAAATATATTTTATTTCGAAAGTATCCCTTGAAATAGATTATACAACAGTTTATAAAAATTTTTGATACCAAAATCCTGTTTTTCTAAAACTTTCTACATTAAAAGATAAGTTTGCTTTATTTTAATAACAATAAGACCTATAATTGCTATG
>JAFQYI010000154.1 GCA_017406505.1 bacterium | reverse complement strand
TATCAAATTCAATATAAAAAAAACAGCAGTCCTAACTGCTGTTATATAAATCCCAATCTTCTTCTTGATAATTATTAGGTTATTTATATTAAAACAAAATAATAACTATTTGTTAATTAAATAATCATAAAAAATATATTAAATTTTGTTAAATATTCAACAATCAATTATAGTAACTATTTTGTTGAATATTAATATTTACAAAAGTTATAAATTTGAATCTAAATGATATATCGAATCACAAGAACATTCAGTTAGATTAATTTTATCCAATATTTTTTTTACAGAATTTTCTTCCTCAACTTGTTCACTAATAAACCATTGCAGAAAAACTTGAGTTGCAACATCATTTTCATCTTTTGCAATAGAATACAGATTGCTAATTTGTGAAGTTATATATTTTTCATGTTCTAATGTCTTTTCAAAAATTTCTTTGTGCGTCGTCCACTCACATTTCGGTGATTCTATATCAAAAAACTTTACATTTCCATTACGTTGAATAATGTAATCAAAAATTTTTCTAGAGTGATTAAGTTCTTCTTTTACTTGTGAATTCATCCATTTTGCGAAACCATCAAGACTTTTACTTGCAAACCATGATTCCATAGATGAGTACAAATAAGCTGATGAAATTTCTCGATTTATCTGCTCATTTAATGCATCTTCCATCTTTTGAGGTAACATAACGATTACTCCTTATTTTCGCTATCACGTAAATTTCTGACCCTTTCGATAATTTCTGAAACTTCACGTTCTTCAAGCGTTTCTCGTTCAAGAAGTTCTGCTGTAACTGCCTTGATTAAGTCTATATTATCACCTAGAGCTTTTTTGCCATATACATAGCACTCATCAATAATAGCTTTAATTTCATCATCAATTTCTCTGGCTGTCTGTTCAGAATAATTTTTTGTCTGTCCAAAATCACGTCCCATAAAGACATTTTCACCTGATTTACCATAAGCAACTGTACCCATTTTTGATGACATACCGTATACAGTAACCATTTTTCTAGCAATATCAGTAGCTTGTTTTATGTCTGCAGTAGCTCCACTTGTTATTTGTCCATTATAAATCAATTCTTCAGCAATTCGACCTCCGAGAGCAGTTATTATTCTATCTTTAAGGTCACTATATTTATACAACGATTTATCATGTTCAGGAAGTGACCATGTTACCCCTAATGCATTACCACGTGGAATAATAGACACTTTATGTAGAGGATCGGAATTATCAGTAAAATAATGTAAAAGAGCGTGCCCTACTTCGTGATATGCTGTAATTTCTTTTTCTTCGTCTGTAATAATTCTGGATTTTTTCTCTGCTCCTGCAATAATCTTATCTATAGCATCATCAATATTATGCATTTCTATAAAATTTTGATTTTTGCGAGCTGCAAGCAATGCAGCTTCATTCAATAAATTTTTTAAATCGGCTCCTGTAAAACCAGGGGTTCTCTTTGCAAGTGTTTTTAAATCAACATCGGGAGCAAGAGGTTTATTTTTAGCATGAACTTCAAGAATTTGCTCACGACCAGCAATATCAGGAGCTTGTACATATATTTGTCTGTCAAATCGACCAGGACGAAGTAATGCTGTATCTAAAATATCCGGCCTGTTTGTAGCTGCCAAAACTATAATATTTGTATTTTCATCAAATCCGTCCATTTCAACTAGAAGCTGATTAAGAGTTTGTTCTCTTTCATCATTTCCACCACCCATTCCGGCACCTCTTTGTCTGCCTACAGCATCAATTTCATCTATGAAAATTATACAAGGTTGGTGTTTTTTAGCTTGGTCAAATAAATCTCTAACTCTTGATGCACCAACACCTACAAACATTTCAACAAAATCCGAACCTGAAATTGAGAAAAACGGAACTCCAGCTTCTCCTGCTACAGCTTTTGCCATAAGAGTTTTTCCTGTTCCCGGATACCCTACCAATAAAACTCCTTTAGGAATTTTAGCACCAAGTTTCATGTATTTTTCACCATTTTTTAGAAAATCAACTATTTCTTCAAGTTCTTGTCGTTCTTCATCAATACCTGCAACATCATCAAATGTTACCTTTACTTTATTATCCATTAGTAATTTAGCTTTACTTTTTCCAAAGCCCATTGCTTGTGAACCACTTGATTGCAATATTTTACCCATAATGATTAAAACAATAATAACTATAAATATCGGTGCAATAGTTTTTAAAATGCCAGTTAGCGTACCGGAATCATCAAAATTTTTTAATGCTATTTCTACTTGATTTTGTTCCAACAACGAATATAATGAGTTGTCATTTAAAGGAATTATAACTTTATATTGCAACTTTGATGGTACTGATTGCAGTTTACTCAATGGTAAATTTGATTGACTCTTTATTTCATCATTAATAGGATGTGCTATTAATGTATCTCGTTCAATTTCTACAGATTTTATTTCTGCCTTTTTTACCATAGATATGAATTGTGAATATGATAAATTCTTCGTTGTCGATGCTCCACCGTTTAATAACATTGAAGCTAGCGATAGTATTAATAAAACTGCAACTATTAAAACACCCGTTGATTGATTTTTATTCATTTATAATCCTCTTTATTGTCTTGTTTTGATTATATCATTAAAAAAATTTTTAAGTTAATCTCATATTATACAAATTTTTATTTCGTTAAAATATAAGCTATTTCATCGGCTACTGTCTGTTCCTTAAAATTTGATTTTAACATTATAATTGTCTCTTGAAGGTTATTTATACTTTTCAATATACTTTGTTTTAGATATATACTTTCAGTATTTTTTTTCAACATATCTTTTAAATATGTTTGTATCGACATAACGATTTCTGTTAGTGATTTTTCCTTGTCTTTAGAATATTTTAACAGAAAATCAGAAATAATAATCGCCTTTTTTCTATCAATATTTGGATAATCTGAAAGAAGTTGTATTAAATAATCATAATCACAATTATAACGACATTCACCAGGAACATAATAAACTTGAGAACGTGATACTATTGTTGATATTATATTTTCAATATTTTCTGTCAAAAAAATAAAAGTTACATTATCCGGTGGTTCTTCAACACTTTTCAATAATGCATTTGCTACTATTCCCGAAAAACATTTATTTGTAAGTCCTAAAGGTATCCATGATTCTTTATTCGAGCCTGGAAACTGTTGATTCAAAAATTTAAAATTATTTATCTTATTCTCTTCATCTACTGTTTTTTCTCTAATTTCGGCATCACAAAAAATGAAGAATCTATGATAATCAGATGATACAACTATATTATCCTTTATCATATTTATTTGTTTAATCGAAATAACAGATTTTGAATCATCTCCGTCTGGTTTTGAATTTATTTTTGATATAGTTAAAATTTCAGGGTGTTCATTTGCTCGTATCCAACGGCAATTTTGGCACTCACAATCTTGCTTTTTACTTCCTGAACAATTAGCTCCCCTAGCTAATAATAACGCAAAATAATATTGTGCTGTTATATCAGGTCCGTGAAGTATTATTGAATTTGGTACCGAACGATTATTTGAATTTATAATCTGTTCAAAAAATTTAGTAACAGATAGATATTTTTTATCTATATTTTCAAACATTTTGACCTCCACATAATAACACGGACTCTAATAAATATTCCGGATTGAGGGTCGTTCCTGTTTTTATCTTTATTTCTGCTTCTGCTAAATCGTGTTTTAAAATTGATAATTCAGTATGTGTCTTATTTTTAATTTTTTCAAGCAAAATCTTTATTGGATATTCAGGAATTTTTAAATCATTTGATAATTCCTGTAATGATTTATTGTTTTCATAAGTCTTTAAATATAATAATTTATGAAGATTTGAGTTTAATAATCCAATTATTTCCAGTGGATTTTTTTTATCAATTATTTGAGCAAATTGCTTCATAAGTGCATTTTTATCATTCAATATAATTAAATCAGCTAATGAAAAAACATCTTCCTGCAAATTGCAGTTTTCTTCTATATCCATCTTTGAAAATTGTCTATTTGGATATATTGTAACTGCGATTTTTTCAAGCTGCGTGTCAATAATACGTAAATTAACTCCACAATAATTAATTAAATAGGATATAGTTTTAGAATCTGCAATTAAATCTTTCTTTTTTACCATATCTGACACGTATTTTATTAATTCTTTATCATACTCTCTGTACTCAGGAAAATCTTTAATATTTGAATATTTTGCTATTGTTTTAAATAACTTAGTCCGTGCATCTACTTTTTTATCTTCATTTCTCGGAATGATACATACAAAAATAATATTATTAGACTCGGAAATATTTTTTAATGAATAATCAAATGATTGAATCTGTTCATCTGAAAAT
>JAFQYI010000153.1 GCA_017406505.1 bacterium | reverse complement strand
TTTTTTAGAAATTATAAAAAAAATTTGATACAATAATATGTTATAGGAGAGATAAAAATATGAGTAAAGAGATAATTACAGATGAAGAATTTGAAGCACTATTATCAAAATATGACTATGGGTTTCAAAAAGGTGATTTAGTTAAAGGGATTGTATGTGGATATGATAGTACAGGTGTTATTGTAGACATTGGTGCAAAAACTGCTGCATTAGT
The DNA here is from genome assembly GCA_017406505.1 of bacterium. GTDB lineage: Bacteria > Cyanobacteriota > Vampirovibrionia > Gastranaerophilales > Gastranaerophilaceae > RUG841. The sequence continues at coordinate 6,660 of JAFQYI010000153.1, read as the reverse complement.
TCCAATTAAAGAAGCAAAATCGGACAATGACACTCCGATTGAAGAAATATTGAAAAAAAATGAATCATACGAATTTTTGATAATTAAGGAAGAAGATGAAGACGGTAAATTTCTTCTTTCATATAAGAAAGTCGCAACAGCATATAATTGGCGAGAACTTGAAGATAAGAAAGCTGCTGATGAAGTTGTTGAAGGTCTTGTAACAGGCATGGTAAAAGGTGGTGTACTTGTTGAAGTTAATGGAGTTAAAGGTTTTGTACCTTCCAGTCATTTACGAGTTAAAACTACAGATGACATGGTTGGAACTAAACTTGAATTAAAAATTTTATCTATGGATGCACAACAAGGTAACTTTATACTATCTAATAAAAAAGTATATGCTGAAGACAGAGAAGAATCTAAAAAAGACACCTTTGAAAAAATTCAGATAGGTGAAAAAATAAAAGGTGAAGTAGTTCGTATTACTGATTTCGGTGCATTTGTAAATATTGGTGGTGTAGATGGTCTACTTCCTTTATCACAAATATCATGGAAGTGGATAGATCATCCATCAGATATATTGAATATAAATGATATCATTGAAGTTGAAATCATTGGTATAGATTATGATAAACAACGAGTTAGTTTAAGTCTTAAAAATCTTGAACCTGATCCTTGGATAGAAGCTAAAGAAAAAGTTAAAGAAGGAGATGAAGTTGAAGGCACTATTACCAGAATCAAGCATTTTGGAGCTTTTGTTGAAGTAATATCTGGTGTTGAAGCTTTATTACCAAGTTCTGATTTAGCTGATTGGCAGACAAAGAATAATAAAACTTTGTCTGTAGGTGATAAAGTTCAAACTGTTATATTAAAATTCAATCCTGATGACAGAAGAATCAGTTTAAGCATAAAAGAAGCTGAATAATGACTAAAAAGATTATAACTTTATCAGGCAAACAATTTTGTGGTAAAGATACGGTAGCTAAGATTTTATTATCTAAGCTACCTTCTTTTGTCAGAGTAGGTTTAGCAGATGCAATAAAGTTAGAATACTCAAGACGTACAGGCTTGTCTGTTGAAGAAATTGAGGCTAATAAATCTTTATATAGGCCTGATTTAATTGCTTTAGGGACTGAAGGTCGAAATATAGATAAAGATTATTGGCTTAAATCTATACTTAAAATTGACCATGATGTTATTGTTCCTGATGTAAGGTTGCCTCATGAAATAGAAGTTTTTAAAGAACATGGTGCATTTTGTATCAGAGTTGAAGCATCATCTGTGGCTCGTTCAAAACGTGGTGTTCTGACAAAAGAAGATGATTATACAGAAATTGCATTAGATAATTATAAAAATTGGAATTATGTGCTAAGCAATGATTCTGATTATAATTTTTTAGTTTTAAATTCTAAAGATTTGTTATCTGCTATTAATATTTTTTTTATGACTAATTTTTAAAATACAAATTTATTATCAGTATATATCTAATAGATATATACTGATAATAAAAACTTATATCGAAAAGAAATAGTACGATAATATTTTTTGTATATATTTAAAATAATAAAGTAATAATATGAAATTAAAATAATAATATTTTATCTTTATATTTTAATAAAATGAATTATAAATCAATATAAAGGGATATTTTGTAAAAAATTGTCTTATAAAAACATGATAGTGTAAAATATAAAAATGGACGATTTTAATTTTATATATACAGATGACGGTTCTGTTGGTATGTATGATAATAATGCTAAGGACATATTACATTCGAAAACAGGAGCATTAAAAGAAAGTATTGATAAATTTATTTCATCAACCAACTTCGATTTATTTTGTATAAATAATCAAAATATTAATATTTTAGATATTTGTTATGGAATTGGTTATAACACAAAAGCTGCAATTATTTCTTATATGAAAAACAATTCCAACGCTTGTTTAAATATTTCAGCTTTAGATATAAATAAAAATATTGCATTTTTATCACCATTTATAAATGATGGAATAACTGATATTTATATTGACTTATATTTAATGTCATATTTTTTATATAATTTTCAAGAATATCAATTCTATGTCAATACATTTTTCAATAATAATAAGGAAATAGTAAATAAATTTTTTAGACAGGATATATGCCTAGTTTTTGATTTTTATTTAAAATCAGACTACAAATATACCTCATTTGACAGCTTATTTCAAATTTTACATAATATATATTATCAAAATGTATCAAAGAGCATGAAAAATAGTCTAAATCCCTTATATAATAAGAAAATAAATTTTAGTTTTATACAAGGAGATGCAAGGCAAACTGCATTTAATCTAAATTTTGAATATGACTTTATTTTTTTAGATGCTTATACTCCACATAAGCAACCTATATTATGGACTTATGAATTTTTATCTTTATTAAAATCTAAAATATCTAATAATGGATTCTTGGCAACATATTCTAATTCTACTCCAGTTAGAAAAGCTTTATTAGATTTAGGTTTTAATATTGGAAAAATTATTTTATATAATCAACAATTTGGTACTATTGCTTCTTTGAATAGCGAAAATATAAATTCAAATTTTGATAACTATGATTTAGAACTTTTGAATACAAGAGCAGGAATACCATATCGTGATTCTTCATTGACATTATCATCTAAAGTAATATTACAAAACAGAGAAAATGAAATTAAAAATTCTAATAAAATTAGTACTACTGAATTTAAAAAAAGGTATAAAAATGAAATATGATGTAGTTATTGTCGGTGCAGGTGCTTCAGGAATATCTTGTGCATGGAATTGTGCTAAACTTGGCTTAAAAACTTTAATTATTGAAAAAAATATTCATGCAGGTGGTCTCATAACATCTGGATTAGTAATTCCTGTTATGAAATTAAATTCACTTAATATTAATAATGACTTTTATAACAAACTTATTGAAGTAACTCAAAATTATAATGCCTCGATTACATATTCCGATGGCAATCCGGCATGGTTTAATCCGGAGCTTTTAAAAAATATTTTTGATTTTATGCTTCAATCTGTCAATTGTCATATTTTATACTATAGTACTATTCGAAATATAACGATAAAAAATAAGGCATTTTTTCTATCGGTTGATAACAATACTTTATCACTACATATCGATACGAAATATCTAGTTGATGCTACTGGTGATGGAAACGTTTTTGAAAAATTAAATTTAGAATTTTTAGATGATACAGAAGAAAAACAATCTTTATCAATGAGATTTTTAATGGGAAATGTTGATTGTGAAAAATTTAGTAAATGGATATTAGAAATTGATAATGATAGGACTGTAACAACTGCTTCAATAATTCATGGAGAATACCATTTTTCAACAGCCTATACTTGGGATACTAACAAACAATGGGCATTAAGACCATATTTTCAAAAAGCAATAAATGAAGGTATATTAAAAGAGTATGATAGCAGCTATTTTCAACTATTTTCAGTAGCTTGTATGCCAAATACAGTTGCTTTCAACTGTCCCAGACTTGTCAGCGTGCCACAAGTCAATAATGACGATGTTTTTCGGTTATCTAAACGTATAATTGAAGGTCGTAATCAAATCTCAAGATTGGCAAAATTTTGCAATAAATATTTGAAAGGGTTTGAAAATGCATATATTTCAAATATTTCAGATATGTTAGGAGTTAGAGAAAGTAGAAGAATTAAAGGGAAACAGATATTTACTGTTCAGGATATTGAAAAGGGTATTAAGCCTACGAATATTGCATTAGCCTCTGATTATCCGATTGATATTCACTCTGATGAACAAAATAATAGTGAATTAAAGTTTGCAAAACATGTTTGGTATTTACCTCTTGAATGCTTGGTTTCTAAAGATTATGATAATTTATTTGCAATAGGAAGATGTTTAAGTGCTGATTTTAAAGCACAAGCAGCAGTACGAACACAAGCAAACTGCTTTTCAATGGGAGAAGCCGTAGCTAAGCATATTAAAAGTATAATTAATTAAGTCCTAAAAAAGCATTATTTACCGTATCTTCAATAGAAAAAAATTGTTTATTATTAATTTTATCAGAAAATAAAACTAAATACTCAATATTTCCGGCAGCTCCTTTGATTGGTGAAACAGTCAGATTTAGCGTAAAGAGATTGATACTTTCTGCAAAATTAATAACATTTTGAATAACTTTTATATGGATATTTTTATCTCTAACAACTCCATTTTTACCAACTTCATCTTTTCCTGCTTCAAATTGTGGTTTTATAAGAGTTACAATTTGAATGTTATCTTTCTTCATTAGTTTTAAAATATTTTCCAAAACTTTTGTTAATGATATAAACGACAAATCAGTTGCACAAAAATCCGGATATTCATCATTTTCATCATATATTTCATAATCAAAACATTTTTTTATATTCACACGTTCAACTACTTTAACACGCTCATCAACTCGCAATTTCCAAGCCAATTGCCCATATCCGACATCAACGGAGTAGACTTTTTTAGCTCCATTTTGCAACATACAATCAGTAAAACCACCTGTTGATGCACCTGCATCTAAACAAATTCTATCTTTTAAATTCAATTGAAATTCATTAACAGCTTTTTCAAGTTTATAGCCCCCTCTTGAAACATAAGGCATTGATTTAATATCTATAATAATATTCTCTTTATATTCAAGTTGATAACCTGCTTTTGTAATTTTTTCACCATTAATTTTTACATTTCCAGCCATAATCGAAGCTTGTGCTTTGCTTTTTGTTTCAAAGTAGCCTAAATCAAATAAAATTTTATCCAGTCTTTCTTTCATTTCTTAAAACTTAAATATTTTGAATGCATTGTCTGTAGTGGATTTATTAACTTCTTCAAAAGAAATTTCTTTAATTCTCGCTATTTCTTCAGCAACAAATTTTACATAAGCTGGTGAATTTTCTTCTCCACGATGTGGAACCGGTGTTAAATATGGTGAATCTGTCTCTAAAAGGATTTTATCTATTGGTGTAATTTTTACAACTTCTTTCATTTTTTTGGCATTTTTAAAAGTTAAAACACCCCCAAATGCCAAATACCAACCTTGTTTTAAACATCTTTCTGCAAATTCAGGAGAACCTGAAAAACAATGCATTACAACAGGAATTTTTCCATTGACATGTTCTGAAAGTATTTCAAAACAATCTTGATGTGCTTCTCTGTCGTGTATTAAAATTGGTAAATTGTTCATTTTTGCAAGTTCAATTTGCTTAATCAAAACTTGTTTTTGAAGATTATGAATTTCTTCATCTTTATCCCAATAATAATCAAGACCAATTTCACCTACAGCTATTACTTTTTGGTGATTTAAAAGATTTTCAACCTTAACTTCCCAATCAGTTTCAACATCTTTTAGTTCTGAAGGATGGACACCAATTGCACCATATAAATTGTCATATTTTTCAATAAGTGATATAATTTTATTAAATCCCTTTGGTATCACTCCGGGAATAATGACCTTATCTACTCCTGCAAGTTTTATTTCTTTTAGGAGTAAATCAAATTTATTATCATAATTTTCAAAATCTATATGTGCATGAGTATCTATCATATTTTTATGATACTACAAAATTAATATATATATATATATCTATTCTGTTAATAATCTTGCAGGATATCCTTTATCTGAAAGTTCCAATTTTAAATATACTGCTTTTTCTCTATCAGAAAAAGAGGCAATTTGAACTATATAATTATTGTTTATCTGTTTCACATAAGGTTGATATCCAGAGATAGAATTTGTAATATCATTTTTCACTTTATTAGCTTGTTCAATACTTGAATAATAACCTACATAAACCTTTGTCATTTTGTTAGCTAACGCTGGTTTTTGTGCAGAATTTTTGATTTCTGAAACTGATGGGGTTGGGGGAGTATATTTAACTGGAATAGGTGGTTCAGAAGTTTCTAATCTAATATATTGAGTTTTTAAATTTTTATCATTATTGATTTCTTTATCTGTATCATTTTTTATATTTACGTTATTAAAAGTTTTTTTTATAGTTTTCTCAGTTGAATCGTTTTGTTGAACTTCATTGACAACAGGAGATTCAGACATATTATCTTCAAATTGAATCCATTTTAACCTATCATCTATATCTTTTTGAGGAAAATCATCTGTATCATTTTCTGCAACGAAATCTTGTCCCCCAATATTAACATCAACAGGAGGAGAAAAGTTTTTAAACATTGCACTTACTAAAAATAATGTTGCGACGAATGTAATAGAAAAAAGCAAAATAAGTTTAGCATTTTTGTTATTTAATTTTTTTTTCGGCTTTAGAAACTTTGGCATTTAATCTCCGTAATTAACAATATAAATAATACTTTATTTTTTAATAAATGTCATATATTAAATCATATAAGATTATATTTCATCATCAGATTCATTAAGCTCTTTAATAATATCTTTAGTAGTTGTCAAAGTAATTTCAGGAAGAGAAGAATCATTTAAAATTTTCTCAAAAATATCATCTCCAGAAATATTATACAAAGCAATTACAACATTTTTTAATACTTCTTCTGATTTATCAAAAAGACAATTATATAAAACTTCTTCAACACGATTATCATCTAAATTAGATAATGCTTCAATAGCATTTATTCTTACTTGTTCTGATTCATCTTTTAAGGAATTTTTCAAAGCAGAAAAA
>JAFQYI010000152.1 GCA_017406505.1 bacterium | reverse complement strand
CATTTACGAAATTGATACAATTCATTTTAAAAGAGTAATGCATAATTTGATTATAAATGCCGTAAAATATGGTTTTTCAAATACTAAAATTTCTATTATTTTAGAAAAAGATAACGAAAATATTAAAATAAGTGTTATTAATATTGGTGAAAAAATTAATCCTGAAGATATAGAATTAATTTTTCAAAAATACTATACAGGAATAAATAAATTTTCATATTTAGGGACAGGACTTGGATTATATTGTGTAAATAAAATTGTAAAAGCTCATGGTGGAAGTGTTCAGGTAAATGTCGATGATGATAATACTAATATTTTTACAGTAATTTTGCCATCAGAAAGCTGTGCAAATGAATAAAATTAAAATTTATATATTTTTCTTTGTTTTATTTCTATGGTGTTCATCACTTGTTTATTTTGCAGAACCTGATTTTGACCTTTTTGCAAGGCTTATTGCTGGCATGAGTGTTGTTGAAAACGGACAAGTTTTAATGCACGATTTTTATTCATATACTCCGACTAATCCCGTATGGCTAGACCATGAATGGGGAGCAAGTGTGGTTATTTATTGGGTTACAACACTCGCAGAATTCTTTCATAAAACTAAATTTGAAATGCTAATCATTTTACAGCAGATTTTAATTTTTACAATAACAACACTTTGTGTTTTATGCGTAAAAATAAGAAAACCTCAATTTTCGACTCCGTATCAGATTTTATATTTTGCAATAGCCCCATATTGTGCAGGAGTAGCATTTGTTCCTACAATAAGATGTCATTTGTTTACTTTTGTACTTTTTGCTCTTTGGATTTTGATTCTTGAAAGTTATCGAGTTAATAATAAAAAATATTTATTGTTTCTCTTACCACCGATAATGCTTATATGGGCAAATACTCACGGAGGCTGTTTAAGTGGTCTTGGTATTTTGGTTCTTTATACAGTTGGTGAGGCATTAAATAAAAAAGATTATCGTCCTTATTTGATAACGCTTCTTGTATCATTTTTGATGTTATTTATCAACCCTTACGGCATTGATTACGTAAAATTTTTACTAATGGCGGGAACAATGGACAGGTCTTTGATTTCGGAATGGCAGTCTCCGTTTACTATGCTTGATACAACATCAAGATTTATTGTTTATTCTGTTTTTATGCTCGGTATTTTTGCAGTTCAGATGTTTTTTAAAATGGCTGATTTTAAAAATTACGACAAAACTAAATTATTATTACTGCTTACTACAGCATTTCTTGCCTTATCTCACGCAAAACTTATACCCTTATTTATGATAACTTCGTCGGTTTTCCTTTTTGATGATGTTTTTGATATTTTCAGCAGAAACAATTTTCTCAAGTGGCTCAACAACCCAGAAAACAAGATTGTTTATGCTGTTATAATTCTTTTTGCATCATTATTCATTTATATTGGACAATATATTAGATTTATAAATTTAGATATCTACCCTTATCAGGCAGTTGAATTTATTAAACAAAAAAAACTTACAGGCAATTTATTTACGGATATGACTATCGGAAGTTACTGTGCCTATAAACTCTATCCTCAAAACAAAATTTTTATGGACGGAAGATATGAAGAAGTATACAGTTCAAAGTTATTAGAAGAAATAAGAAATTTTGCAAAGCAAAAGGGTGATAATCCTATGAGTGTAATAAATGATTATCCTACAGATATTGTTTTGTTATTCAGCAATAATAAATCTGCTCCTGTAAAATCTACACCTATTTCCGATAAATTACAAAAACTCGGCTGGAAACTGATTTACAAAGACGGCTGGTGGTTTATCCTTGTTCGTCCCGATTATCCGTACAATGATGAACTTTACGATGATTTTGCAAAAAACAAGAATGAAAGTTTTCATCTAGACAGATATGAATATTATGATAACAATCTATTAGATACTCAAATTACTTTTAAATAGAAACTAATATTTTTATAGACTTTCGTTTTTTAAAATTCAATACCTTGAGATTTTAAAAATTCTTCCAGTTTTTCATAATCTCCATCGTAGCAATATGCTTGCATTCCCATTTTTTTAGATGCTTCGCAATTTGCTGATAAATCATCGATAAATAAACATTCTTCAGGTTTTAAATCAAATTTTTTGAAAAATATTTGATAAATTTCTGGTGAAGGTTTTACTACACCTACTTGATAAGATGCTAAATAACCGTCCATAAATTTTAAACAATGTAAATCTCTCTTTACTTCAACAAATTTACTATTTGCATTAGAAAGCAAATAAACACCATAGCCCTTTGCATGTAAATATTTTACAAGATTACTTGTTTCTGAAATTATCGGCATACAATATTGCCAATTATCTATAATTTCATCTATATCGTCGTGATATTCTTCAGGTAACATAGTTTTTGCTTTTGTTCTTAAATCTTCTTCAGAAACAGTTCCTGCATCAAGTTTTGACCATTCTTCCTGTTCAAAAATTGCATTTTTTAATTTTTGAACCCTACTTTCATCATCAACAAACCTTTTGATGATTTTATCAGGATTCCATTCCAAAAGAACATTTCCCATATCAAAAACTATATTTTTAATCATTTTAAAATCCTTATAAACCTACTATTTTTAATATACTTTCTTAAAAACTAAATTGCAAGTAATATTAACAACTAATATTGGCATATAAAGTTTATAAATCTACATCAAGGTATAATTCTTTAAAATTTCACCTAGACGTTTTATACCTGTTTTAATTGTTTCCGGTGAAGCATTTGTATAATTTAATCTTAAAGCATTTACATTTTTTTCTGCAACATAAAATGGATCGCCAGGAACAAATGCAACTTTATTTTTAATTGCAATATCAAAAAGTTTCATTGAAGAAAGTCCTTCCGGTAATGTTACCCATAAAAACATTCCACCTTGAGGTATTGTATATTTTATATTTTGTGGGAAAAACTCTTTTATTGCTTCAATCATTGCTGTACTTTGAATTTTATACAGGTTTTTAATTTTTTGTATATGAGCATCAAAATCATTGTTTATAAGATAATCCCAAATAACATATTGTGCAAAAATATTGGTATGTAAGTCTGCTGCTTCTTTTGCTGTATTAACAGCAATTCGAATATCATCATTTTTTGTAATCATATATCCTAATCTCATACCAGGGGTAATTGTTTTTGAAAAAGAACCTAATAATACACTATTTTGGGTATCTCCTGCAGCAATATATGGTAAAGGTTCTCCTTCAAATCTTAATTCTCCGTATGGATCATCTTCTATTAAAAGAAAATTATTTTTCTTTATTATGTCGTAAAGTTTGTCTCTTTTTTCTTTTGAATAAGAAATACCTGTCGGATTTTGGAAATTAGGAACAACATATCCGAATTTTATTTTTCTATTACTTAAAAGATTGTTTAATTCATTAATATTCATACCATCATTTTCTAAAGTAATTGGGTGAAAAGTCGGTTGATATTGTGAAAAAGCCTGTATTGCTCCAAGATAACCTGGTTTTTCAATTAAAATATTATCATTTTTATCAATTAAAACCTTAGCTAATAAATCCAATGCCTGTTGTGAACCTGTTGTAATAATTATGTTTTCAGCATTTATACCAAGATTAAATTTTCTATTGTATCGATCGGCAATATATTCTCTTAATTCTAATAATCCGGCTGTAATAGAATATTGAAAAACCTTACTTCCAAATTTTTTAACAACATTTTGCATTGATACACTTAATTCTTTTTCAGGAAAAGAAATAGGATTGGGCATACCTCCGGCAAAAGAAATTATTTCATCATCTTGCATTGCTTTTAAAATTGCTCTGATTAATGATGGTGGTGTTGATTTTGCTTGTTGTGATAAAAAGTTATATTCTGTTTGTGTATTTATCATTGTGTTATATCTCCAAAATGTTATATAAGATTTTTGAAATCATTAAAATTGGTAATTATATTTGAAATGCAGTCAATAGTTTTATAAAAAGAAACAGGTTCTTTTGAAGCAACAGCTATTATTTTTCCGATACCTGCAGATTCTGCTGCTTTTATTCCAGAAATAGCATCTTCAAAAACAATACAATTCTTTGGCTCAATTCCTATATTTTTTGCTGCTATTAAATATATATCCGGCTCCGGTTTACCTGGGATAGTTCCATCAGAATATACAATTTTGTCTATATCAAACCATTTAGCTAAATTAAACACTTTGATATAATAATCAACATTAATTTTTTCGGACATTGTTGCTATTGTATGAGGAATATTATTTTCACATATATAATCCAAAAATTTTTCTACCCCTTGTGCAAGTTTTGTATGTTCTTTATCATTTTCACACATTTCCAAATAAATTAACTCTTTTTCTAAAGAATATTTTTTTACTTCATCAGGTGTTGGTTTTCTTCCCATCGCATATTCCATAATGTTTTCATTTGTACGCCCGAACATGCAATGAACCATTTCATAATCATTAAAAGGTGATCCTCTTAGTCGTTTGGACATTTCATACCAAGCATCATAATGTTTTTGAGAATCCCAAAATAATGTACCATTAAAATCAAAAATTATTCCTTGTTGTTTCATTTGTATTATCCTCTAATTTTATAATACAATCCTAAAGACTTTTATTCAAATTTTCCTATATTTTAATTTATTTGAGATATTTTGCTTTGAAGAATAATTAAAAAATGTTATCATGCCTTTATGGGAAAAAGTTGGAAACCACAAGTAAGAAGTTTTTTTGCAAATCGTATTCCTTTTTGGACTTTTATTACGATTATTGTTATTTTCCTTATTTGTTTTATATATCAGCATAGTACATTAATTGTTACTTTATCTGCAGTTATTATTTATTTTGCTATTTTATT
>JAFQYI010000151.1 GCA_017406505.1 bacterium | reverse complement strand
TGAATGTTTAGAAAAAATATCCTATTATACAAATGCTAACGCAGATTATATGAAACTTGGCGGAGAATTGCTCGAACTTCTCGAAAACCTTTATCCACGCTATATTAGCCAAAATAAAGAAGAAAAAAAGAAATTATTAAAAATTATCTTCTCGAACTTAACTCTCGAAGGCAGAAACATAGGCTACACATATAAAAAGCCCTTCAACTTGTTCGTTGAAGGTGCTTCTTGTCAAAAATGGTGGACGAGAAGAGACTCGAACTCTTACACCAAAGGCGCCAGTTCCTAAGACTGGTGCGTCTACCATTCCGCCACTCGTCCACTTTGTTTTTTAGGCTTGTTCAAAATTTCCTGTGTAATATTTGTGTAGGACTTTATTTTGAACAAAATTCATTACTATTTTAATTAAAAACTATCTAAAATGTCAAACTAAATTATTTTCAAAAATCAAATTCGTTATTAAAACGAGGAAATTTAACAGGTTTTGCTGCAAAAATGCCACAGCCTACAAATGGAGAGAACTCTGCTTATACTTGGACTACAGATGATAACGGACAAGTTTATGTAACTGTTGGCGATAAGACCTATTATACTGATATTAAACAATCAAATTCAACCTCAAAAACATTAAATTATTCTTATTCTAATAATAAAATAAATGTTACAAATACTGACGAAACTCCTTTTTCTTCTATATCTCAAACTAAAGATGGGAATAATTCATACAATGGTGACTTTATTGGTAACAATAATTCAAATTCGTATGGTGGTGGTGCAATATATATCAATAGTAATATTAATTCAATAACAGGAAATTATATAGGTAATTATTCATCACAACACGGTGGAGGTATTTGCCATTATGGAGGAAACATAGAATCTATTGTTGGTGATTTTATTGGTAATTATGCCAATAATATTGCAGGGGGACTTGAAAATCAAGCTACAATCGGAAGTGTTTGAAAGAATTTTTGGTGATTTTATATCAATATAAACTTCCAACTTACATGTCAAACTTGCGTTCTTTTCTGTCAAACTCCCTGACACACTGCAACAATATGTTTTAGTGTTTGAAATAACTTCTCAAACTCTGAAAATACAATAACAAAAAAAGAGGATATTTTACCCTCTTTTCTAATATGGTGGGCGTTGAGAGGCTCGAACTCCCGACATCCTCCTTGTAAGGGAGGCGCTCTACCAACTGAGCTAAACGCCCTTGCATTACTTATTATACATGTTGAAAATAAAAATGCAAGCATTTTTTTTAGAATTATTCCTCAGTCTAGAAAGTTTATAAAAATGTAAATTTTATATACAAAATACTGTTGTTTTGTTTATTGAAATAATAGTAAAGCAGCGTTTGTTTGTCAAACATAGTGAAGATTTACAACTATTTTTTATTCCATTAATACTAAATAAAACATATTAAATTAAGTGTAAACTTATAACAGCACAAATTGTTACAAAAGTTATTGTTGGTTTTGAACTTCATTGAAAATCAATAGTTACATTTATGTCGTAATTTTATTTCTCCATCATTTGTAGTTAGTAAGTTAAGGCACATATAGTATATTATTATCCAAAATGATATAATTAAGCAAAATGTAAAAATTTGCTTGTCTAGGTACCAAAAAAGAGGAATTAAGGAAGATGAATATTAAGAAGTTTGCAGGATTGTTATTAGCAGTTTTGACTTTATGTTCTCCGGCAACAACAGTTTCAGAAGCAGATGAAATCAATACAGAAGGTGAATTAGGAACACTTTTCTCAAATGGTGGAGATGGCACCATAATGCAATCCATTCCTCTTTTAAGTTCATTAACAGTGTCGGCAGATACAATTATTCATTCAAATTCAGGTAATAAATATACAATTAGTGGGTCAAGTATAGCAATTGCAGCTGACAAGCAAATACAAGTTTATGATATTGAATTTAACAATGTCTTATCTCTCGATAGTGGTGCAAAGTTACTAGTTGGTAAAACTGGCTACGAAACACAAGGTGTTGATTTTTCTGCAATTTCCGGTCAAGGAAATATAACCCTAAATAGTTCTCGAACAATTAATTTTAGTAACGATGTAAAAGGAACTTCTTTGACAATTGGTTCAAATAACACATCTAACATTAGTTTTAATGGTGATGTTACTTTATCCGGTTCTTTTTCTCAAAATAATGGTACTGTTGATTTAGGAAAAAACTTGTCAGCATCGAGTATAACTATAAACAATGGTGAATTAAATCTTGACTCAAGCTCTGAAATACAAGCTGATGATGGTATCAGCATTGTTGGAGGTTCTATTAATTCTTCTTCTTCAGCAAAATCAGGAACTATAAATGCAGGCTCGCAATATCTTCAAAGAAAATCAACATCTAATGTTTATGTTGGAAAAATATATGTTGATTCTGAGTTAGGGGAAGTATTAGTAAGAGATGGTAATTTAAACGCAACTCAAATAGGTGATTCATCAAATATTGTTCATAAATATGAACAAATAGCCGGAAATGTTAATACCAAATATTTATATGCAAATACCACAGATATTAATGGAGGTAGTTTTACTCTTTCTTCCGGAGGTGAGATTGATTCAGAAGGTGCTTTTGGGGTATCAAATGCTAATGTAGCATTAAATAGTAATGTCGCTGTTGGAAGTTATAATCAAACAAAAGGAAACGTATCAACTGCTGATAATGTAAATATAACAGCAACAACCGGAGATATTTCCTTTTCAAATGGTGCTATCTTTACCTTAGGAGATGAGGCAACGATTAAAACAACATCAGGTTCTATTTCTGTTGTTGATTCTTCAATAAATATTGGAGGTAATAGTGGTGAAATAAATTCAGGAGCAAATTATAGCCAACAAGGTAGTTCTTCGGTTGTCAAAGTAAAAAATTTATATGCAGCAGGAGATATTAATTTAGGAAATTCTACAAAATTAGGTGGTACGTTAAATGCAACAACACTTGGTTCAACAGCATTACTTCCTTCTTCTTATAATCAATATGGAGCTACTGCCGAAATTAACACTTTAAAAGTTGGAACAGGTGGTATTGCTTTATATAAAACTCTGGGCTCTGGCTCTTCTTTAACTGTTAATAATTCGTTGAATACAACCGGTGGAATAAGTATTTCAGACTCTTCACTTACATCTAAAGGTACTTTAGATGCTATTGGCGATGTTTCTATTACAAATGGACAATTATCTTTAGAAAAAAATTCTG
>JAFQYI010000150.1 GCA_017406505.1 bacterium | reverse complement strand
GGCTTTTCAGGGTGTTCAGCCTTGATTTCCATTACAGCTTTTGCTACATCAATATCTTTTAAGCCCAAGAATGGCAAATATATAACCATTATCATATCTACATTTTCATCAGCAATAACTGTTTCAAGTGTTTGCTTGTAGTGTTCAATTGGTGCTGATGCTATCATATCTATCGGATTCTTTACTGAAGCTGCTGCCGGAAGAAAACTTCTTAATTTATCTTTTGTTTCATCGGTAATTTTTGCCATTTGCATTCCGTATTCACATACTGCATCTGTTGCCATAATTCCAGGTCCACCTGAGTTTGTGATAATTGCTACTCTATCTCCTTGTGGAATTGGACAATTTGCAAATACTTTTGCTGTTGAAAATAAATCTTTTAATGAATATTCTCTTATAACACCTGATTGCATAAGAAGTGCATTTGCTGCTTTATCTGCACCTGCTAATGAACCTGTGTGTGATGATGCTGCTGATGCACCTGCAGCTGAACGTCCTGCCTTTAATGCTAATACCGGTTTTTTCTTTGAAATTCTTGTTGCTAATTTTCTGAAATTTGATGGGTTTGCTATAGATTCCATATATAATAATACTTGTTCTACGTCATCATCATTTTCCCAATATTCAAGTGCTGTTTCAGCATTAACATCTGCTTGGTTTCCTATTGATATAAATTGTGCAAAACCTAAGTTTAAGTCTTTTAATATATTTAAAATACCTCCACCTAATGCTCCTGATTGTGATACGAAACCAATATGTCCTCTTTCAGGTAAACTTTCTGCAAAACAACCGTCCATTCTGATTTCAGGATTTGTATTTACCACACCTAAACAGTTAGGACCTACACATCTCATTCCGTATTCTCTTACTTTTGCAAGAAGTTGTCTTTCAAGCTCTGCACCTTCTTTTCCTGTTTCTTTAAAGCCTGCTGTAATTACACATAAGCCTTCTATACCCTTTTCATGGCATTGGTCAATTGTTGAAAGTACAAATTTTGCATTTACTACAATAATCGCTAAATCAACATCTCCCGGAATTTCATTAACAGTTGTATATGCTTGAAGTCCTTCGATAATACCACCTTTTGGATTTACAGGGTATATTTTTCCTGCAAATTTATATTCTTGTAATCTTTTCATAATATCTGAACCAATTGTATGTTCTTTTGTTGATGCACCAACAACTGCAATTGATTTCGGTTTCATAATTTTGTCTAAATTTGTCATTTTACTACCTTTCCTTTGTTTATATATTTATTTATACTGTTATTAGTAACCTTTTGGTAACCATTCTCTTATTCTGAATTTAGAACCTAGAGAATCGGCAATTTTTTTACATTCATCGATATTTACAAGTGCTTTTTCACACCCTGTTACTACTGTTGCCGTAGTATCTATACCTATTTGTACACATTCTTTTATAAAATCTTTTACATACGTATATGCGTTTTCTTTATCCTGAGGTTGTGAATTTTTATTATATATATCTTGATTTTCACCATTTAAACTAATTGATACTGCATCAACATATTTTGCAAGCTCAGGAATTATATCTCTTTTGTGTATTAAATTTGCTTGTCCGTTTGTATTAACTCTGACAGACAATTTTGGGCAATTATCTTTGATATATTTTGCAACTTCACAAAAAATATCAAATTTAATCAATGGTTCTCCGAAACCACAAAAGATAACTTCTTGTGTTTCCGTATTTTTTTCATATATTTCTTTAAATTGTTTTATTACATCTTCTGTTGAATAATTTTCAGTCGAAAGCCAAAGATTTTTTCCTTCAATTTCATCAGAAGAATTTCTTATGCAAAAAACACAACAATTAGTACATTTATTGGTCAAATTAATATAAATCTTACCGTCTAATGTATATACCAGATTAAGATTTTTAACCATTTCATTCATACAATCATTTTTACACAATCCGTATAGTTTTTTCAAGGACTTTTTTAAAATTTTAAAAGAATTATTGTGAACTTTTTATATCGTGTATAATATAATTATGCCACATTTTTTTGTTAGTACTCAGAATATAGATAACGACATTATATATATACATGACAAAGAACTTATAAATCATCTTGTCAATGCAAGACGTATTAAAACAGGTGAGAATGTTTTATTTATTGATGAAAATAAAATTCAATATGAAGCAGTAATTATTGATATTAAAAAAAACAATTTATCTGCTAAAATTTTAAAATTTTATCCGTCGTTTAGAGAATTAGATATTGATATTACAGTAGCAAGATGTGTTTTAAAACAAGATGCAGACTTTTCTGCAATACAAAAAGCCACAGAATTGGGAGTAAAAACAATTATTCCATTAATTTCCGATAATTGTGCCGTAAAAGAAAGTATCATAAAAGCAAAATCAGATAAATTTCAAAAAATTGCAGATGAATCTGTTAAACAATGCGAAAGGGCTGATTTTCCAAGGGTTTTATATCCTAAAAAACTTTCAGAATTTATTGAGGAAGATTTGCTTAACTACAATAAAATCTTAGTGTTTTCTGAACGAGAAAAAAAATACAATATAAAAAAATTTTTTAAAGATAACCCTTATAAAAAAAGTGATAAAATTCTTGTTGTTATTGGCTGTGAAGGTGGTTTTTCCAAAAAAGAATTTGAACTTTTTGAGAAAAATAATTTACAAGAGATTTCTCTTGGAAAATTAATTATGCGTGCAGATACGGCTTTAACAGCTGCCGTTTTTGGTATAATTCAAGAGGTATCCGATTAATGAACAGCCTTGAAAAGTTTATACAAACAAAAATTAATAATGATGAATTTTTTATAAAAATTAAGCCTTATATTAAAAATATGGAATGTTATTTAGTTGGTGGATACATAAGAGATTTACTAAATAATGAAAAATCATGTGATAGAGATTTAATTGTTCATTCCGGTATTGCTAAAAATCTTGCATTAGATATTGCAAATAATACAAATGGTCATTTTATACCTCTTGATGAAGAAAATCAAATATATAGAGTAGTCATGCCTGATAAAAAAAATTATTTTGATATATCAGCAATGCTTGATGACAATTTATATAAAGATATTAACAGACGAGATTTGACAATTAATTCTTTAGTATATGACTTAAATAATGATAAAATAATTGATAAAAATGATTCTTTGAATGATTTTAAAAATCATATTTTACGGACTTCAAATCTTGAAAATTTTATTGATGACCCTCTTAGAATGCTAAGGATATATCGTTTTTGTGCAAAATATAATTTTAATATTTCTGATGAAACGGAAACATTTATAAGAAAAAATAAGGAATTATTAAATAATCCGGCTAAAGAACGCATAAATACAGAAATAATGAAACTTTTTGAAAGCAAATATTCAGATATTGCATTAACAAAAATGGACAAGACAGGTATATTGTCCTCAATTTTTCCTGTTGTAGATGAAATAAAAAAAATTCCTCCAAATACTCATCATCATTTAAGTTTACTAAATCATTCAATAGAAACAGTAAGACAAATTCAGAGACATTTTGATAATTATTCTCAAAATGTTAAAAATTCATTATGTTCAAATGAACTTGGAACTTATTCAAGATTAGCATTTTTAAAACTTGCAGGTTTTCTTCACGATATTGGGAAACCAGATACTTGGACAATAGAAAAAGATACAGGACGTCATAGATTTTTGATGCATGATGATGTTGGATCAAAAAAAGTTGTTCCTATTTTGAAAAATTTAAAATTTTCTAAAAAACAAATATCTTATATCCAGAAAATGATAAAGTTTCATATTTATCCGTCATCACTTGTATGGCAAGAAAATGTCGGCTCAAAAGCAAGACTTAAATTTTATAGAAAAATGTATCCATTTTGCATAGATATAATTACTTTAGCTAAATCTGACAGACTTTCTGCAATGGGACCCGATGTTACAGTTGATATGATTATAAAAAATTTATCGGATTTATCTGTTTTACTTGAAGAGTGTTTAGATTTTGATTCATCAGAAGCAAAACCAAAACCATTTTTAAATGGTGAAGAAGTTATGAAAATTACAGGATTGCCACAATCAAAAGAACTTGGAAATTATATTAAAACATTATATATTGAACAATTGGAAGGAAATATTGCTACAAAAGAAGATGCAATTAAATTTTTAGAAGATATGAAAATAAGTAACAAACTTAATACAAAATGATTATAAATTTGCAAATAACAACTTTTTCTTACATAATAAATTCGTAAATAATAAAAAGGAATATGGTAAAATGAATTCGGTAATAGCAGTAGGCAGAGCAGGAAAAGATGCTGAAATTAAATATTTTGAATCAGGGAAATGTAAGGCATCATTTTCGTTGGCTGTTTCAAGATGGGATTCTAAAACAAAAGCAGAAGTAACTGATTGGTTTAATATTGAAACATGGGATAAGACGGCAGAATTTGCATGCGAATACATAAAAAAAGGTTCTTTAATGTGGCTTGAAGGTCGCTTAAATGTAAACAAATATACAGGAAAAGACGGAAAAGAAAATGATTATTATTTAATTAATGCTACACAAATTCGTCTTTTAGGTAAAAAATCGGAGAATTAAAATGTTATTTGCAGATGGTGTTGCGATAATTGCAGATGATTTGACAGGTGCGAATGATGCAGCTCTTCAATTTCACCTTAAAGGTTGTAATGCACAAGTTTTGACGAATTATAAAATGATAGAAAACAACTCTGAAAATACTCAAGTTTGGGCAATATCAACCGAAAGTCGTAATATTAATGCTGATGAAGCTAAGACAAGAGTAAAAGAAGCTGTAACTTCTATATTAGAAAAACTAAATGTTGAACATTTATACAAAAAAATAGATTCAACGATTAGAGGTAATATAGCAATGGAAATTATGGGTATAATTGAGTCCAGTAATTATGAAGCTGCAATTATTATGCCTGCATTTCCAAATGAAGGAAGAATTACGGTTGGCGGGTATCATTTATTAAAAGGTGTTCCTATAGAAAGAACAGAATTTGCAAGAGATCCACGTGCACCTATATATGATTCGCATATTCCAACTGTTTTAAAAATGGGATTACCACAAAATGAAAAAGATTTAGTTGCTCTTATTGAATTAAATGTTGTGAAACAAGGAGCAGGACCAATTCTTGCTAAAATTAACGAACTTGTTGCATCGGGGAAAAAATTAATTGTTGCTGATGCTGTTTCTTCAGTTGATATTGAACAAGTAATGTTAGCAATACAAAAATGCAATACAAAGATTTTACCTTGTGGTTCAGCAGGTGCAGCCCAAGCAATGTGTGAAATACTTTTTTCAAATACAACATATCAAAAAACATCAAATCAGTTACCTGCAATACCCAAATTAGTTATTTCGGGTTCTGCAACAAAACTGGCACAAACTCAGCTTAACAGACTTGAAATTGATGAAGATATTGAAGATACTTATTTTATTGAAATTACACCGGAACAAATTTTAGGTTCAGGAAATAATGATATAATAGAAAGAGCTATAAACAATTTAAACAAAACCAATACTGTTGTAATTCATACATCATCATTATTTAGAAATCCTGATGCAATGACGGTAATGCTTTTTGAACAAGAAATTTCAAGAGATTCTTTTATTTCAATGATATGTGATTATCTTGCTGAAATTACCAAGATTATAATGGCTCAAAAAGATGTTATTTTAATTACTGTTGGTGGAGAAACAACATATAAATGTTTAGAAGCATTAGATATAAAAAATCTTAAAATAATTGATGAAGTTGCTCCGGCAATTCCTTTATGTATGGATTCAGAACAAAGATATTTTGTAACAAAATCGGGTAATCTCGGTATTTCTAATACATTATGTGAAATGATAAAATATCTCTCAAAAAGTAGTTTATAATGTAATAATTTATGAAACTTGACGATACAATATGCTCGCAATAAAATATTATCAGTAAAAACAGATTAATTGCGATAGTTAGCAAAGGAGATAGTATTATGGCTAAAATTTATTACGCAAGTGATTGTAACTTAAGTTTATTAGAAGGAAAAACCGTAGCAATAATAGGATATGGAAGTCAGGGCCATGCTCACGCATTGAACTTGCACGAAAGTGGCGTAAATGTTGTTGTTGGTTTATACGAAGGTTCAAAATCAAGAGAAAGAGCTGAAAAAGCAGGTCTTAAGGTTATGAACGTTGCTGATGCAACTAAAGTTGCAGATATAATTATGATGTTAATTCCTGATGAAAAACAGGCTGATGTTTATAAAAAAGAAATTGCTCCTAATCTAACAGAAGGTAAAACATTAGCATTTGCACATGGCTTTAATATACATTTCGCACAAATAGTTCCACCGGAATACGTTGATGTAATTATGATAGCACCAAAAGGTCCCGGACATACTGTTCGTTCAGAATATGTTGCAGGTAAAGGTGTTCCTTGTTTAATAGCTGTACATCAAAATCCATCAGGAAAAGCTTTAGATAATGGTTTAGCTTATGCTGCAGGTATTGGTGGTGCAAGAGCAGGTGTTCTTGAAACTACTTTCAGACAAGAAACCGAAACAGACCTTTTTGGTGAACAAGCTGTTCTTTGTGGTGGAGTTACTGCTTTAATGCAAGCTGGATTTGAAACTCTTGTTGAAGCTGGTTATGCTCCTGAAAATGCTTACTTTGAATGTATCCATGAAATGAAACTTATTGTTGATTTGATTTATCAAGGTGGTTTTTCAAAAATGCGTTATTCAATTTCCGATACTGCTGAATTTGGTGATTATGAAACAGGAAAACGTATAATTACTGATGAAACTAAGAAAGAAATGAAGAAAATTTTATCTGAAATACAAGATGGAACATTTGCTTCAAAATGGATTACCGAAAATAAAGCAGGTGGTAGAGCTCATTTCTTAGCAACAAGAAAAATGAAGAAAGAACATCAACTTGAAGCTGTAGGTGCTGAACTCAGAAAAATGTATTCTTGGAATGAAGAAAAATAATTTTGAGTTTTAATGAATATAATGGGACGACAAACATAAAGCCGTCCCATTTCATTAGGAGAAAAAATGTTTAAAAATTTTATCATTATTTTATTTGTATCATTTATTTTTTGTGGTTGTATGCCTTCTGAAATTAAAACTAATCATCAAAATAATATCGTGAAACAAAATATGATAAATCGCTCTTTAATAAATATAGGCAATACTTATCGTATAAATAAAAAATACCAATCAATAAAAAATGGAAATAATTATACAATCGCATTTATCGGTTCTTCTGCTTTTATTGAAGATGAACAAGGTAATTCTGTTGCAAATATTGCCTATGATAAGATTAAAAATTTGTTTGGTAAAAAAGCTAAATTTGATTTAATAAATTTTTCTGTGAATGGAACAAATTCTGAATTTGGCAATATAATGTTAAACCAAGAAGTCCTTTCGAAACTTCCTGATTTAATATTTGTTGATTATGCTGTTTTTGATGGACATGAGCAAGATGACAGAGAAAATTTTGAAGCACTTATCAGAAGCTGTCTTGAACAAGAAAATGAACCACAAGTTGTTATATTTATAAATTCAAAATCCGATTCAAACCAAAAACAAGATTTTATGGAGCAAATTGCAAGATATTATAATTTACCTGTAATAAATACATCAACAGCATTTTTACCTGAAATATCTGCCGGCAGAATGAACTCTAACGAAATTTTTTATGATAACCAAATATCTGATTCCGGAAAAGAATATATTGCTGATTTTTGTGTTAATTATTTCAAAAATGCTGTTAAAAATAATAAAGATAAGAGTTATATTACTCCACCTTCAATGTACACCAATTTGCTTGTAATAAATCCTAAATTAATAACTGCAAGAAATTTAAACTCAGAAAATGATGGCTCATATATAAGAACCAATATAAATAATAAAATATTTAAAAATAGTATCCAGTATTTATCAAATACAAAAAATTTACCGTTTATATTTATTCTTGAAGCAAACAATATATATTTGATAGCTCCGGTCAGTAAAGACAGGCATGATGTTTTTGAAATTTTAATAAACGGTAAAAAAACAAAAGAATTTTCAAATTATTCAGAATTAAGTGAAAAAGATATACCAAAAGTCTTTAAGGTATATTCAAGCAACAAAGTTGAAAAAGTTGCTATTGCAATTCAATTAAAAGAAAATGAAAATGAAACAAATATTGACAATATTTCAAATTTTGAATTTTGGGGCGTAGCATATACAAAAAATGAATTAAAAAATTATTAGACGTATAAGTTTATCTTTTGTTATGTATTTACTTTTTAAAAAATACAGCTAAGCCTGCTTTGAAATAATTTTTAAATTGTGAAAAACTTTTTATTTCTTTTAATTTCCTAAAAATATATTTTGGACGAAGATAGAACTTTTTGACTGCATATTTATTCAATTGTTGAACTTTATCTTTTGACAGATAATTTGTCGCAATACAAGGATAATAGTATGGATTTATGTAAAAATCTTTTAAATTTCCAAGATTATTCTGTATCACATAATCATAAAATCTTGTTCCCGGAAAAACAACAGCTGTATAGTAATTAACATAATCCGAATCCAATTTAATTGAAAAATCAATAGTTTCTTTAATATGAGTTTCATTTTCCCAAGGAAGTCCTAAAATATAATATGTAAATGTTTGAATACCAAGTTTTTTACACATTTCCACAGCTTGCAAGGCTTGATTTTTAGTTATTTTTTTTCCTATTTTATCAAGAATTTCTTGAGAACCACTTTCAATACCAAAACTTATAAGAGTACATCCTGAATTTTTCATTAAAGTTAATGTTTCAAGGTCAATTGTATCAACTCTGGAATTTGCACTCCATTTTATATTTGGAACTTCTTGATTGATTTTTGAGCATAAATTTTTGACAAAATTTTTATCTGCTGTAAATAAATCTGACCAAAAAACAAAACTATAAATATCATATTTTTGAATACATTCTTTAATTTCTGCGATAATATTATCAACATTACGATAACGAACTTTAGAACCCGAAAAAGGTGTTGCAAGACAGAAAAAACAGTGATAAGGGCAGCCTGATGCAACTTTTATAATTGCTTGTTTTTCACCTGTATCAGGTCTGATATATAGTTCATTATTTATCAAATCTCTTGCAGGCAATGGTAATTCATCAAGATTTTCTTTATAAATTCTATTTTTATTAGAAATAATTTCATTATTTAATCTATACGTTATTCCATCAATTTCAGATAAATTTTTGCCTGAGATAATATCTTGAAAAGTAAATTCAGGTTCTCCTCTTATAATAATATCTAATTCTAGATATTTTTCTAAAACAGAAGTATTAAATTCTAAAAAATGGGCACCAGAAGTAATTGTAAGAATATTTTTATCAAGTTTTTTTGCTTCAATAACAGCCTGCATATCATTTTCAAAAGTAGTACTTGTAATATTAGCGAATAAAATATCAGGTTGAAATATTTTTATATCATTTTTTAATGTTTCAAAAGTACCATTTTCTAAAGAATAATCTTTAATTTTGCAAATATTACCATACTGTTTAGCAATAGAAGCACAATACATTAAATCAGTAGGTGGAAGTGGTGGCAAAATAATCAACTCATTTAGTGGTTGCTGACATCTTGCAGTCCTATTCATTTTTACAGATGGAGGATAAATTAGAAGAATTTTATTCATTATACTGCTTCTATAAATCCTAACATTTTTTTTATTATCAATCAAGTTAGGATTAATAATTGCATATAAACAGTTAATAAAAAATTGTTAGTTAATAAAATTATTGTTGAATTTGCATTAATTTTCTTATTTGTTCTTTATTTTTTTCAATTTTATTAATTTTTCTTTCAGTATCACGAACAAGTTTTTTCTGAATTTTTCTTTGCTCTTTTACTGCTTTATAATTATTATCAATTTCTGTATATTTAGCTCTATCATCAAGCAATTGATTTCTCAAGTCTGTTTGTGCAGAATCAAGATTGAATAATGCATCTTGCATATTATTATTTTCTCTTGTTACACTATTTTTAACATCTGTAACAGTTTTTGTATTAACAGCAGGTGCTACAGCATAAACAGACTGTGATTTTACCGGAGATTGTTGTGCTTCTGCCTTCGTTACAGGATATAAATCAGGCTCAAAAACTAATCCATCTGCCCAAACTGATGTTGATATAAGTAAAGATACAGCTGTAAACAATATTGTTTTATTCATTATTTTTTTCATAAATTTTCCTCAAATTAAAATACTTACAAATCTATTGAATAATATTTTTAATTAAAATAAATCATATATTTACTGGATAAATAATTAATATTATAACTATTTTGAACTTGAAATTCTTAAAAATGCTAATATTTTGATATTTATGCTAAACTAATATCAGAGAGGAAATAATTTATGATAAGTTTATTGTTAAAATTACTCGGCGATCCTAACGAAAGAAAAATCAAAAAATTAATGCCGACAATAGATTTTATTAATTCACTTGAAGAATCAATGTCAAAATTGACAGACGTAGAATTAAGAGCAAAAACTGATGAATTTAAATCACAATTAGCAAATAGAAAAACTTCTTCTGACCCCAAAGAAGATAGGAAACTGGAAAAAGAAGAATTAGATAAAATTCTTCCGTATGCATTTGCTGTTGTTAGAGAAGCCGGAAAAAGAGTCTTAAATATGAGACACTTTGATGTTCAATTAATTGGTGGTATGTTTCTTCACGAAGGTCATATAGCTGAAATGAGAACTGGTGAAGGAAAAACTTTAGTTGCTACACTTCCTGCTTATCTTAATGCTCTTACCGGTAAAGGTGTTCATATTGTAACAGTTAATGATTATCTCGCAAAACGTGATAGTGATTGGATGGGTAAAATATATAAATTTTTGGGATTAACGGTTGGTGTTGTTTTAGCTGAACATAACTCTTATGATGATTTTGAACAAAAAAAACATGCTTATGCTTGTGATATTACCTATGGTACAAATAATGAATTTGGATTTGACTACTTAAGAGATAACATGGCAACAAGTATTGAACAACAAGTTCAAAGACCTTATAACTATGCCATAATAGACGAGGTAGACAGTATTTTGATTGATGAAGCACGAACTCCTTTAATAATAAGTGGTCGTCTTGATAAATCAGCTGATTTATACAGAACAATGGCAAAAATTGCACCTCAGCTTGAAGCTGTAAAAGATTATGAAATTGATGAAAAAAATAAAAATATTATTTTAACAGAAGATGGTATAGACAAAGCTCAAGAACTTTTACAAGTAAAAGATTTGTTTGATATATCAACTCAATATGCTCATCATCTTTTACAAGCATTAAAAGCTAAAGAACTGTATAAAATTGATATTGATTATGTAATCAAAAATGGCGAAGTAATGATTGTTGATGAATTTACCGGTCGATTAATGGACGGCAGACGCTGGTCAGATGGACTTCATCAGGCCGTTGAAGCAAAAGAAGGTTTGAAAATTCAAGATGAAACACAAACTTTGGCAGGAATTACTTTCCAAAATCTTTTTAGATTGTATCCAAAACTTTCTGGAATGACAGGTACAGCAATTACAGAAGAAGCTGAATTTGGCAAAATATATAATCTCCCTGTTACAGTAATTCCAACAAATAAAACAGATATAAGAATAAATATGCCGGATGTAATTTATAAAACTGAAGTCAGAAAATATCAGGCAGTTGTTGATG
>JAFQYI010000149.1 GCA_017406505.1 bacterium | reverse complement strand
TAAAAGCTTGATTGTTAGTAGCAACCATACGCATAGATTGCCAAAATTCATCAGCCGTCATTTCTTTTCTATCTTCAGCAGGTTTTGGTTCGGCAAGTGATTTATACATATTTGCCATACGTGTTTCCAAATCCATATTAAAATTCATTACCATATAAACTCTTCTCCCTTTTCCCTATCTCTATATATATAAAGTATATATAAAGTATAGAATTTCAATTTTTGAAAAAATCGTTACATTCTTAACATTTTAGTTAAATGTTAAGCATAAATAAAGTAATTTGCCTTATGATTTAATTGTGCTACAATATAGTAAAGGCAATGTTATAAGACAATATAATATTGTATAGATAATATATTTTATAGGGAGGCTGTTTTGGCTCAAAACAATTTATTTTCTGACGGAAAAATAGTTCCGGTTAATATAAGAGATGAAATGAAACGTTCATATATAGATTATGCAATGTCAGTAATTGTAGGGCGTGCATTACCTGATGTTCGAGATGGTTTAAAACCTGTACACAGAAGAATTTTATTTGCTATGAACGAACTTGGTATGACACCAGATAAACCATTTAAAAAGTGTGCAAGAATTGTCGGGGAAGTTTTAGGTAAATATCACCCACACGGAGATACAGCAGTATATGAAGCACTTGTTCGTATGGCACAAGATTTTTCAACCAGATATCTTATGGTAGATGGTCATGGAAACTTTGGTTCGGTTGATGGTGATGGTGCAGCTGCAATGAGGTATACGGAAGCACGTATGCATAAAATTACACAATCCATGCTTGCTGATATTGATTGTGAAACTGTTGATTTTGATCCAAACTTTGATGGTTCATTACAAGAACCGTCTGTTTTGCCTGTAAGATTACCGATGTTACTTTTAAATGGAGTTAGTGGTATTGCAGTTGGTATGGCAACCAATATTCCTCCTCACAATTTATGTGAAGTTGTTGATGGGACAATAGCACTTATTGATAATCCTAATATGACTGTATCTGATATGATGCAATATATTAAAGGTCCTGATTTTCCGACATACGGCAGTATAATAGGAATGAAAGAAATAAAGCAGGCTTATGAGACAGGCAGAGGCTCAATTAAGATGTCTGCCGTTTCAACCATTGAAGAAATACCCGGAAGTGCAGGACGACAAGGAAGAACTGCTATAATTGTTACAGAAATTCCATATCAAGTTAATAAAGCTGCATTGATTGAAAAAATAGCAGAATTAGTCAGAGATAAACGCATTGAGGGTATATCGGATTTACGTGATGAATCTGACAGAGAAGGTATGCGTATTGTTATTGAATTAAAACGTGACGCTAAACCGGAAGTTGTTAGAAATAATCTATACAAACATACTCAATTAACACTTTCTTTTGGTGTAAATATGCTTGCTCTCGCCGGTAAACAGCCAAGATTAATGAATATCATTGATGTACTAAGTGAATTTATTGAACACAGGGTATCTGTTATAACAAGAAGAACTATATTTTTCTTGAAAAAGGCAAAAATGAGAGCCCATATTTTAAAAGGATTATTAATTGCTTTAGGAAGTCTTGATGAAGTTATTGAGCTTATCAAAAAATCCAAGACAACAGAAGAAGCAAGAATCGGTTTAATGACAAAGTTTGGACTTGATATTGACCAAGCAAATGCAATTCTTGAAATGCAATTAAGAAGATTAACAGGATTAGAACAAGATAAGATAAAAGCTGAATATGAAGATTTACAATTAAAAATTCAAGAATATGAAGCAATCTTGGCTGATAGACAGAAAGTTTTAAATATAATTAAAGCAGAACTTTTAGAAGACAAAGAAAAATACGGAGATGACAGGAAAACACAAATTCTTCCGGAAGCAAATGAAATAACAATTGAAGATTTAACTCCTAATGTACCAATGGCTGTATTTATGACAAGACAGGGTTACATTAAGAGAATTTCTCTTGATACGTTTGAACGTCAAAACAGAGCTACCAGAGGAAAAGGTGGTATCAAAACCAAAGAAGATGATGATGTTGGACATTTCTTTACGGCAATGATGCACGATAAGGTTTTATTCTTCTCTGACAAAGGAACTGTATATAGTTTGAATGTATATGATTTTCCTGAAGGTTCAAGACAATCCAAAGGACTACCGATAGTAAATATTTTACCGATAGAACAAGGTGAAAAAATTACAGCTGTAGTTCCTGTAAAAGAATTTTCTCATGATACAAATCTTATTATGCTTACACAAAAAGGATATATCAAGAGAATAGAACTTGATAATTTTGCAAATATAAGACGTAATGGTATTATTGCTATCGGTCTTGAAGAAGGAGATACTCTTAATTGGGTAAATGTTGCAAAAAATTCTGATGAAATTTTAATAGGAACGAGTTGTGGTATGGCAATCAGATTTGCCGTTGAAGATTTAAGACCGTTGGGAAGAAGTGCCAGAGGTGTTAATTCAATGAAATTAAGACAAGGTGATAAAATTATCGGTTCTGATATTGTTCCTGCTGATTATGATGCAGATTTACTTGTAGTAACTTCTGATGGTTTTGGAAAACGTTCTAAATTATCAGAATTTAGAGCTCAAAATAGAGGTGGCATCGGACTTATCGCAACTAAATTTAAATCTTCTCAATCAAGATTGGTTGCTCTAACAATTGTAAACGAAAATGATGATATTATGGTTGTTACTGCCAATGGAGTAGTTACAAGAATTAAAGCAGGTGATATTTCAAGACAAGGCAGACCTGCTACCGGTGTTAAAATCCAAAATTTACAAGAAAATGATAGTGTTATTACTGTAAATAAAATAGTTAATCAAGAAGACCCTATTGATAAAGCTATTGAAGATGCTATTGATAATACGATAGAACAAACAAAACTTCTTGATATTGATGAAAAAAATCAAGATGAATAATTTTTAATTATAAAGGGAATGTAAAAATTATACATTCCCTTTTTCCTTAAAATGGTTTTAACATTAAATATGAAAAAATTTTTTAAAATATTTATAATATTTATTTTTTCCATTATAGTATTATGTTTTGGTTTGTTTTTTATTGGAAAAAATTATGGAGATAAGTTGTTATGTATTTATGCAGACAATTTATACACTAAAAAAGAATATTCATCAGCATATTCAATTTATGATGTAATTTGCACTTACAAACCCGAAAATACAGAATATCAGTACAAATTGACAAAATGCCTTTTAAAAATGCCTTTTTCTTATTCTGTTCAAAAAAAATTAATAGAAATTGCACAAAAAGATGACAATTCTTCAGCAGAAAAACTTGCAACAAAAAACATATTAAAAACAAGACAAAAAATTTATAAAAAATATGGTGAAACTTATATAGAAGATGCTGTTAATAATGGTATCATTTTAAGATGGAGTAAAAAAAGTTTTCCATTAAAGTATTATATAGAACCATCAAACATTGTTCCTGATTATTACTTTAAAGAAACAGAAAACGCATTTCAAGATTGGCAAAGAGAAAGTGATAATTTTATAAAATTTATCCCTGTTCAAAACGAAATAAATGCAGATATTTCTATAAAATTCAGAACAATTTTAACAGAAAATTTGAATAACAAAGAAAATTATAAAGCAGCAATAACAACACCTGTTATTGAAAATGAAAATCTTTTAAAAAAAATGGAAATATCATGTACTATAAAAACACATGAATATGAATTTTTCACCCCTAAACAAATAAAAAAAATAATGGAACATGAAATAGGTCATGCTTTGGGAATTTGGGGACACCCCAAAGATAACCAATCAATTATGTATTATTCATTAGATAATCCTTATGATTATTATGAAAAACGAATTGACACAGCAATAATATCAAAAGATATAAAAACCATAAAATTATTATATATTCTTGCACCTGATATAACCAATAATATTAATGATTTAGCCAATAAAGAACAATTTTTATATTTACCTTTACTATTATATCCTCTAGATAACAGCCAAGAAGAGTTAATCCTAAAAGCACAAGAAATGTTAAAAGAACACCCTGATGATTTAGGATATGCACTGACTCTTGCTGATACATACAATGCAAACGGAAAATATAAAGAAAGTATATATTTGATGAAATTTCTAACTATGCAAACAAATAATACTAAATTATTAAATATTTTGAATTATAACATAGCAAATAATTATATTAGCCTAAAAGATTTTGATAATGCATTACTTTATGCTCAAAAAGCACTTATATACTCAAAAGCAATAGATAATAGAATTTTAGTTGCATATATAAAATATTGCAAAGGTGATTTAGAAAAGGCAGAAAAAGAATTTTTATTAATATTAGAAAACAATCCTTCATTTACAAATGCATCATTGGGATTAGCTGATATTTACATAAAGCAAAAAAAATATATAAAAGCACGAAAAGTTTTGAAAGAACTGTTAGAACACAATCCTCATGCTCTTGATGATAAATCTTTGAACACTTACAAAATGCTAACTGTGTTTTAATAACTAATAAAAAGCCATCTAAAATAATATTTAGAGGGCTTTATTAAAACTAATATTTTATATTACTCAAGAATATCTTTGTAATCATCAGTATTATTTAACATGTCATAGTCCAATTCATTTTCATTGTCAGCAATGACAGCAGCGACAACAGCATCACTGGTAACATTTAACATAGAACGGAACATATCAATAATTCTGTCTATAGCAAATAGGAAAGCAAGACCTTCCCACAATTGTTGAGAAGTTAAACCCAACACATTCAAAATAATTGCCAGAGTAATCAAACCGGCTCCGGGAATACCTGCAGATGTACTTGATGCAACAATTGCAAAAATAGCAACCATAACAATTTGTATTGGCTCAAGAGTAATACCGTAAGCTTGGGTCAAAAATATTACTGCAACAGTTTGGAACAAAGCAGTTGCATCCATATTTAAAGTCGCACCCAAAGGTAAAACAAAACTGCAAACTTTATGAGAAATACCTCTTTTTTCACAACAAGCAATAGTTAAAGGCAAAGTTGCAGAACTGCTTGCTGTACCAAAAGCAACCATTAAAGGTTCGCTAATAGCAGAAAAGAATACTGCTGCAGGAACTTTACTGAATAATTTTAAAACCAGAGGATAAACAAGACAAAGCTGAATTAGCATACCAACAGCCAAAATAATTATATAAGTTGAAATACCTGTGAAAACACCTGTACCAAAAGATGATATAGCAGTAGCAGTAAGAGCAAATACACCCGGAGCTGCTAAAATCATAATCCAATCAGTAACTTTCATTGTAGCTGCAAAAACCGATTCAAAAAATCCTATAATAGGTCTTGAAACATCGCCAACTTTAGATAAAGCAATTGCAAAAATTAAAACAAAAACCAAAATAGGAATCATATCACCATTAGCAATAGATTCTAACGGATTTTGTGGAATCATATTCAAAAACAAGTGAGAAATATTATTTTGTTGAGCAATAATTGCTTCTCTAACTTGTTCTTGAGCAACTGCAGCTGAAGCATGGTTTATATAGGTTTGTACATTTACCCCCGGTTTAAAAAATACCGAAAGTAAAGCACCAATAGTAACAGCAGCAACAGTAATAAAACCATAGTAAAGAACCATTTTCTTACCCATTTTACCAAGCTGCTTGCTATCACCTACACTGGCAATTCCAATAATAATTGCCGAACAAACCAAAGGTATAACAACCATTTGAATTAATCTAATAAACATTTTACCAATAACATCAAGAGTATTAATAATAACTGCAACTGAAGAATTCAAATCTCCATTAGGCAGTACCTTGTATTGGTGTAAAACAATACCGGCAAAAATACCTAAGATAAGACCTAAAAAGATATGACCGTTTCTCTTAATACCAAGCCCCAATGCTATCAAAATTTGCATGTGAAGTTTCATGAATAAAATACCTCATTATAAACTAACATTACAATGATTGTATCTTTTTTTTATATAAATTTCAAGATATATTTAAAAATTTTAAAATATACGAAGATTTTTAAACAAATTGCCAGCTGTTAATTTTGTAATAATATAAAAATGTAAACAGGAATAAAATATGACAAATTTGCGAGAAAGAAACTATCATTTTATAGCAGCCGGTGGAGTTGGAATGAGTGCTCTTGCCAAATTTTTACTTGAAAAAGGCTGCAAAGTAACCGGTTCTGATATTTCCGAGAGCAAATATGTAAAAATGCTTAGAAATCTCGGTGCACAAATTTTTATAGGACAAAAAGCAGAAAATATAAAATCAGATATGACAATTATCGTCAGTAGTGCAATATCAGAAGAAAATCCGGAATTAAAGGAAGCAAGAAGATTAAATTTACCTGTTTTACATCGTTCTGATATGCTTCAAATGATATCTGATGAATTTTCAAAGAATGATAAGTCTGTATTTTTTGGTTTTTCCGGAACACATGGTAAAACAACAACAAGTGGACTTTGTTCATACGTTCTCACAAAAGCAGGCGAAAAACCTTCTTATGCAGTAGGAGGTATCATTCCAGAAATAGGAGATAATTCCAAATTTATTTCCGATAAAATTTTTATAGCCGAACTTGATGAATCAGATGGAACAATTGTAAAGTATTCTCCTGATGTTAATATTATCAACAATTTATCATTTGACCACCCTGACTTTTATAAAAACGGAATGACTGATATATATAATACTTTTAAAAAATATATTGATGGAACATCTAAAAATGCAATTATAGTTACCAATGCAGATAATTCCGGTTGTCAAGAATTTATAAAAATGATTGAAAATCGTCAAATAATTACGTTTGGATTAAATAATGCCGATTATACAGCTAAGAATATTATCTTTAACGGATTTTCATCAAAATTTGACATTTACTATAAAGAAGAATTTAAAACATCATTGGAAATGTCAATTCCCGGAATACATAATGTATATAATGCTCTTGCAGTGTATGCAGCACTGGATATTAAAGGTTTTCGGCCTGAAAGAATGACAGAATATTTTAAATCTTTTTCCGGCATGGGTAGAAGATTTCAAACAGTTGCAGAATTTAACGGTATAAAGGTAATTGATGATTATGCTCATCATCCGGAAGAAATAAAAACAACTTTATCCGGACTAAAAGAGTATAAAGAAGGTCGTGTAATAGCGATATTTCAGCCTCACAGATATACAAGACTGCAAGGTCTTTGGAATGATTTTTTAAATGCTTTTGATACAGTTGATAAATTGTATGTAACAGATGTTTATAATGCTTCTGAAAAACCTATTGACGGAATAAATTCAGAAAATTTTGTTAAGGATTTAAAAATTAAAGATTGCCAGTATATTTCAGGAGATATGAAAACAGTTGCTAAAACTATATTTCAAGATTTAAAGCCAAAAGATATAGTAATAACATTAGGTGCAGGAACTGTTACTCAAATAGGTGGATATTTACAAAAAATTAGCGAAAATAAAGAATTATGAGAATAGAAAAAGATTATGAAATAAAAAAACATACAACTTTTCAAGTTGGAGGAAAGGCAAAAATTGTTTGTTTTCCTCAAAACGAAGAAGAACTGGTAAAGTCACTAAAAGAATACCCTAAAGCATTAATCTTAGGAAATGGTTCGGATATAATATT
Organism: bacterium; assembly: GCA_017406505.1. GTDB lineage: Bacteria > Cyanobacteriota > Vampirovibrionia > Gastranaerophilales > Gastranaerophilaceae > RUG841. The sequence goes on along the minus strand of JAFQYI010000149.1, from coordinate 8,944 downwards.
TTCGTCTGAAGGTTATGATGGAGAGGTTATTATTACAACAGAAATAAATGATTTTAAGATAAACGGAACATCAGTTTACGCATCTTGTGGAGTAAAAGCACCTATTTTATCAAGAGCCGTTTCTGAAAAAGGTTTATCAGGAATGGAATTTATGTTCTGTATTCCAGGTACAGCAGGTGGACTTGTATATATGAATGCCTCTGCACATAACCAATCAATTGCAGATATTTTTACTTCTTGCAAAATTTTTGATACTGAAACACAAGAAATAAAAAATCTTAAAAAAGAAGATATGAATTTTTCATATAGAAAAACCATTTTATCCGATAAAAAATATGTTGTTTTAAGTGCAGAATTTGAGCTTAAACAAAGCAATCAAGAAGAAGTAAAAGCATTAATGGAAAGAAATGCTGAATTTAGAAAACAAAGACAGCCATCATTAGCACTTCCAAATGCCGGCAGCATATTTAAAAATCCTGAAAATGATTCAGCAGGCAGACTTCTTGAAAAAGCCGGTGTTAAATCTCAAATTATAGGTGGTGCAAAAGTTTGGGAAAATCATGCCAATTTTATCGTTAATATCGGCTATGCAACGTCAAATGATATATTAAAACTTATGTATAAAATGTACAATGAAGTCAAATCAAAATATACAATTGAACTTAAACCAGAAGTTAAATTTTTTGGTATTGCAAATGAGGAAGAAAAAGAAATATGGCAAATAATGACAAAAAATTAAAATACCCTTTAGACACAAGAATAGCTGTTTTATGTGGTGGTATGTCAAATGAAAGGGAAGTTTCTTTACGTTCAGGAAAAAATGTTTTTGAAGCGTTACAAAGATTAGGTTATTCCAACTCTATTTTGATAGATGTTGATGAAGAAATAGCTGAAAATCTTCATGACAACGATGTTACAGTTGCATACAATGCACTTCATGGCAAGTATGGAGAAGATGGTTGCATACAAGGTCTTTTAGAAATTTTGGGAATTGAATATACCGGTTGTGGCGTATTTGCAAGCTCTGCTTGTATGAATAAAGCAACAACAAAAAATATTTTAAAAAATTATGTTGATATTCCCTTGATAAAATCTGTTTTTATTAAAAAAGATGAAAATTTTGAAGAAAAAATAAAAGATTTGAATTTTCCTGTAATGATAAAACCTGTTAGTGAAGGTTCAAGTATCGGTATGTATAAAGTTAATCAAAAAGAAGATTTTAAAGAATTTTTTGAAAAATCTTGTCAAATAGGTCAAGATATATTAGTTGAAGAATATTTAGTCGGCAAATCATTAACTGTTGGGGTTTTAGACAATGATAATGAAACTTTTGCAACAGAGATTTTAGAATTAAGACCCAAAAACGAATGGTATGATTATGAAGCAAAATACACAAAAGGAATGACAGAATTTATTCTTCCTGCAGAATTATCGGAAGAAACAACTCAAAAAGTCAAAGATATTGCTGTAAAAGCTTATAGATATTGTAATTGTAAAGGTGTAAGCAGAGTTGATTTTCTTGTATCTGATGACATTCCTTATGTTTTAGAACTCAATACAAGTCCGGGAATGACAGATATAAGTGATTTACCGGCACAAGCAGCAGTGATGGGAATTTCTTATGATGAACTTGTATTAATGATATTAAATAATGCAGGATTAAACAGATAGAATGACAAATAATTCTAATCAAAATGATAAAATAAAAAGAATAACGGTTCGTTCCAGTAAACCTTTACTTTTTTTGCGAGCATTATTCATTGCATTAATAATTTTTTGTGGATATAAAATTTTGTGTTCTTCAAAATGGTATTATCCACAAGATATATTTAAATCAACTAAAAATAGAAATTTTACAATTTCGGGAACATATATTACTCCCAAAGAAAAAGTTCTTGAAGTTATGAAAAAAATTCAAATGCCGAAAAAACCACTTTATATGATTGATGTTAAAGCATTTGAAGATAGAATTTTAGAAATAGAAACGGTTAAGTCTGTATATGTAAGAAGATACTGGTTTCCTGCAAGAATACAAATAATAATTGAAGATAAAATGCCGATTTTGATGATTGCACCCGATGAAAAATCTGAACCTGTAGCATTTTTTGTAGAAGGTGGAGTTTTACTGGGTGCTGATTTATTGCCAAAAGATAAAAAAATATATCCTTTAAAGGTATTAACTACAGGTTCAAATCCTAAAGATAACTTTATAAAATGGAAAGAAAACAGAATAAATCAACTTTTAGAGCTTGCTAATAAGACGGAACAATTTTCCGGAGAAGATGTAGAATATATTGATATCCGTGATTTTAATAATGTTTTTATAAAAATAAAATCAGTTTTAATTGATATTGGAGAACTTAATGACAATGTTTATGAAAGATTATCTACAATTTCAACGATATTACCTGATTTGGATAAGATTGATAAAAGTATAGAATATATTGACCTACGCTGGGATGTTACAAAATATATTAAATATGAAGGAAAAGAGGAAGATGAAAACAGCGATAATACAATTCAATCCGAAAACGGCTGATATAAGAGAAAATTCCGAAAAAATTAAAAATTTTATAATCGGTGAAAAAGAAGCAGAACTTATTATTTTTCCTGCATTTTCTATTACAGGTATAAATTGTTGCGATTATTTTTTAAATTCTTCTTTCATTGATGCACAAAATGAAACACTTAATGAAATTATGCATCTTTCTAAAAACGGGAAAGATATTATCATTGGTTTTGCCGAAAAAAATGGAAAACAATTATTTTCTTCTGTTGCAATTTTTTCAAATGGTGAGAAAAAAATTCTTTGTCGTAAAAAAGCTTTAACACAAAATGAAAAAAAATATTTTAATTCAGGAGAAGGTCCTTCCGATATTGAATATAAGGGAAGATTAATTACGGTATCTCTCGAAAATATTCCTATGTGTAAAACGGATATTTTAATAAATTTATCTCTTGAAAATTTTCAAATGGATAACATTTTAAAACGATTGAAAAATAAAAATTATCAAGAAATAAGAGTAAATCCGGTATGCTTTTCAGGTTCATATTTATATGACGGGAGATGTTATTTTTCCAACAAAAAAGGTGAAAAAATCATTTCAGCAAAAGCTTTCGAAGAATGTAGAATTTTTTATGATGATGAAATTAATTATCAACTTGATAATAATGAAAAAGAAATCAATATCTATGATGAAACAATAGACGGAATCGTATTCGCATTAAAAGATTTTTGTCAAAAAATAGGATTTAAAAAGATTGTATTGGGTTTATCAGGAGGAATAGACTCAGCATTAACAGCTGTACTTGCTTGTAAAGCAATAGGAAGTCAAAATGTTATCGGAATAACAATGCCAAGTGAATACTCAAGTTCAGGAAGTGTTGATGATAGTGTTGAACTTGCTGATAATTTAGGAATGCAATGCATAAATATACCTATTAAACCATTATTTAATTGTTTTTTAGATAATGTGCAAAAACAAAAATATAACGATTTAGCCGAAGAAAATCTTCAATCAAGATTACGAGGCATAATTTTAATGAATTATTCAAATCGTTATAATGCACTTTTGCTTTCAACAGGAAATAAATCAGAAGTGGCAACAGGTTATTGTACATTATATGGAGATACTTGTGGTGGATTAAATTTAATTTCTGATATATATAAAACAGATGTTTACAAAATTGCAGAAAGAATAAATAAAGATAAAATTATTATTCCTCAAAATACTATAACAAAACCTCCATCAGCAGAACTTAGACCAAATCAAAAAGATACGGATAGTTTACCTGATTATGATACTTTAGATAAAGTAATAAAATTGTATTTTGAAGAGAATATTGATGTAGAAGAAATAAAATACCTATGCCCCGGGAAACCTGTAGAACAAATTGTAAACACTATTTTAAGAGCAGAATTTAAAAGAAAACAAATGACAACAGGTATTAAATTATCCAGTCGTTCTTTTGTAAAAGATATAGATTATCCGGTAATATAGAGGCTTTTTATGAAAAAAATATTAATTTTTTTATTAATGTTATTAAACTGTAATTTTGTATCGGCAAACATGATTATACCTAAAAGTATTGCCGAACAAATAGAAATATATGGATATTCTCCATCAGAACAAGGTTTTTTTAATGCAGCCAAAAATGGAAATGTACAAGTTTTAGGTTTATTTGCAGAAGCAAATGCATATATAAATATGAAAGATGATACCGGAAAAACACCGGTATATTACGCAGCAGCAGCAGGTCAAGAAAAAGCTGTAAAATTTCTTCTTTTATGTGGAGCAGATATCAATGTTCGTGATGAAAATTTAAAATCACCTCTTATGGCAGCAATTGAGGCAAAATCTTTTGAAACAGTTTTTTTATTAATTAATGTCAATGCAAGTGTAAAAGTTTCAGATGAAAATGGATATACACCACTACATTATGCTGTTTTAAATAATCAAAAAGAAATTGTTCAAACTATTACAAGTAAATTTTGTGATACAGAAGCAACTGATAATGAAGGTAATACTCCTCTTTTTTATTCTCTTGGCAATAAAGAAATAATGAATATTCTTCTTCGCTCAGGAGCCGATATAAACGGAATTAATTCTGAAGGAAAAACAGTACTTCATCAAGCTGTTATTAAAAATGACTATGATAGTGTAAAATTTCTGATTGAAAATGGTGCTAATGTAAATATAAAAGACCAAAATGATAACACTCCAATTTTTTATGCTGTTAAAAATAGCGACATATATACATATCTTATTGAATCAGGAGCAAAAATATAAAATTTCTAAAATATTCCAGTATTAGTAACTGATATTTTTATAAACTTTCTTTTTCTATGTGAAGTATAATTTAGTAAAATTATATATAATTTTTTAAGGCACTTTCCTTGTCTTTATCACGACATAATTTTCTTAACTTGCTCAAAGCTCGATTTTCTATTTGTCTGATGCGTTCTCTTGATACATTATATTGAGCTCCGATTTCTTCCAAAGTTTTCTTTTCACCATCTTTACCAAGTCCATAACGAAGCATTAACACATCTCTTTCTTTTGGACTTAGACGTTTGAGCATTTTTTCAATATCACCAAATAAACTTTCTTGAGTAACTTTAATATCAGGGGATAATGAAGATTCATCAACAATAAAATCAGCTATTTTAGCATTTTCATCTTTTTGATGTTTTGCCGGAGTTTCCATACTAACGGTGCTTTGTGCTGCTTCAATAAGCTGATTTAGTTTAGAAAGAGGCATACCCACTTTGTATGCTATTTCATCTTTTCCTGGAGCATAACCATTTTGTATAGTTAATTCAGTTGATGCCTTTTTTATTTTACCCAATGTTTCTATCATGTGGACAGGTAATCTAATCAGTCTTGATTTATCAGCAATAGCTCTTGTAATAGCTTGTTGAATCCACCATGTTGAATAGGTAGAAAATTTATATCCCTTTGTATAATCAAATTTTTCAGCTGCTCGCATTAAACCCATATTACCTTCTTGAATTAAATCCAAAAAGGACAAACCTCTTCCAATATATTTTTTTGCTATGCTAACTACCAAACGTAAATTGGCATTAACCAATTCTGTTACAGCCTTATTTTTATCAATTCCTGAACCTTCCATAATTCGTTTTGCTACAGCTAATTCTTGTTCTGCATTCAAAAGAGGAATTTTACCTATTTGTTGTAAATATATTTTGACAGAATCATCTGTAACAGCACTTGACAATGTTTCTGCGACTTTAGGTTCTTCTAATGCTAATTCTACATCATTTTTATTTTCTTCTTCTTCATTTTCAAAGGTTTCTGAAACTTCTTCTTGCTCTTTATAAAATTTATCAGATTTAATTGTCATAGAATTTTTTATCCTTTATAATTTTTTGTTTTACCGATTCATATATGATAACAGATGCAGCATTCGCAACGTTTAAAGAGTCAAAATCAGTCTCTATTGGTATTTTTACCCAAAAATCCGAATTTTTAACAATTGTCCTTGAAATCCCTGACTTTTCATTTCCTAAAATAATTGCAAAATTCATATCTGTATAATCAATGTCAAAATAATTATCCTTTGCATCTATCACAGAAGCAATTATCCAGAAGTCGTTATCCTTTAGGGTAACTATTGCATTTTGTATACTATTAACAGCAACTATATCAATATGATTTATTGCACCTGCCGATGACTTTTCAACAGTTGCATTTATCATAGAACATCTTCTTTTTGGCAAAATTACGGCATCATAACCGGCACAAACTGCTGTTCTTATTATTGAACCAACATTATGTGGATCTTCTACTTCATCAAGTACAATTATTTTTTTATATTGCTTGTTTTTTGTTTTTTCCAAAAAATCCTCAAGTTCAATGTATTTTACAGGTGAGACAAATGCTATTACTCCTTGATGAGAATATTCTTGAAATTTTTTAAATTGTTCTTTTGGTACAAATGAAAAAGGTATAGAGTTATCTCTTGCCAATTGAATTATATTATCAATTCTTTTATCACCATGACCGGTTTTTAAAAGAAGTATTTTATTAATTTGTCTATCAAGAGTCCTTAACAATTCCAAAACATTATTTTTTCCGTATATAAAGTCCTGCGTATCTATATTTCTATCCTCATTTTGATGTATATTTTATAAATATTATATATAAAAGTAGTCCAAAATGAAAATATAGTATATTATATATATGAGGTAGAAAATATAAAATAAATAAGAATATTTTAGTAAGATAAAATAAACTTTATGGAAAAACTTTTAGAAACATTAGGCTTAACATCAATATCGACAGTTGGAATATCTGTATCTGCATCAAATTTAATTGAAATGATATGTATTGATAAAACTCAACGCATGATTACTAAATATGCTTGTAGAGAACTCAAATATAATAATGCTATCCGTGAAATTATCAATTATGATGATTTTGCAATGGCTGTTCAAGAATTGTTTGAAGAAATCAAAGTTAATCCTAAAAATAGTAATGTTGTATTAAATATTCCAAATGTTCATTTTTCTTTTTCTACAGTACCTTTAGTTTTACCCGATGAACAAATATCAACAGCTATTTCTTCTGAAGTTGAAGAAATGTATCTTTTTAAAAGACATGAACCTGTTATTAGCTGGAATACTATTAGTTCAAATAAGGAAACAGAAAAAAGATATGTTGTTTATGGTGCTGTACAGGAAAATACTATTCAAAATTTAAAAGATATTTTTGATGAACTTGGTGCTAAGTTAGTTGCTATTGAAACAGCTAATTCTTCTATGATAAAAGGTATTGTATATAGTCGGATTTTAGAAGAAGAATTTGCAGACAATGATACTACCAATATTTTATTAATTAATTCAAACAGTTATTCAATATTTTGCATGCAAGGTAAAAAAGTAGTAGATTATTTTGAAGAACCTCTTGCAATTAAATCTTTTTCAAGTGATGAAGTTTATATAGTAATTTCATCGGCAGCAGGCAGTTCTCTTGAAAACTATCCTGCAAAAAACCTTCTTGTTGTTAGCGAAACAAATGAAGTTAGTGCCGAAATTTTATGCCATAAAATTAGTTTTGAAGGTAATTTAAAATATCTTGACAGAAATATGTATGCTGATAAATCTTTTATGGAAATTTCGGCTGGAATTTTACCTAAATATTCTCCAATAATATCTTTAGAAGCTGTAGGTGCTGCTGCATATACTTATGAAGCTTTTCCTATTAAATTTAACTTCTTATTATCAGTAGATTCTGATATTTCGTCAATTCTAACATTTCATATTCTAGACCAGGATTATGAAATAGAAAAACAAACTTTATTAAAATTAAGTGTTGTAGCTGCAGTTATAATTTTATGTATCTTTTTATTAATTAGTCTTATAATTACTTTAGTAGAAAAACGTCTTTATAAAGAAATTAATGCAATGCAAGATGAATATGTAGAAATCAGTTCTAAAATTGATTCTACAAAAATTTCAGGAGATGTCAGCAATATATATGAGGTTTCAAAATCTATAGTTGATGAAAATGATAAAGAAGTATCTATTTTACATGGTTTAGGTTCAGAAATTCCATCTGATGTATATTTGACTTCTTTTTATTGCAATTCTGGTTCAGAAGTCAGAATTGAGGGCAATTCCAATTCAAGTGAGTCAATATATTCTTATATTAAAGGATTAAAAACAAAATATCCTAATATAAAAATATCACAACTTCAATTAGGATATGCAGAAGACAATCCTAACGCCACAGTTTATTCCTTTTTAATAGAAAGTGAAGAATCAAGTAAAAAAGCTAATATAGCAACACAACAACAAAATCCTGAAAATAATGCAGCCAATAATGACGATAGTAAAACTAAAAAAGGATTATTTAATTTTAATAAAACACCACAAAATGAAAACAGCAATAGTGCACCTGCCGCAAATGCTCCAAATGCATTACCTGCACCGGTTGCACCTTAAAGGGTTATTAGGTAAATAAAATTATGCAAATTGATGAAAAATTTTTTAAAAATTATAAAGAATTAATTATAGGTGGTATTATTATACTATTACTTTCTGCTGTTGGTATTAAACAATTAATTAGTGCTTGTAAACAAATTGGTGCTACAAAAATTGAACATACAAAACAAAAAGCAAAAATTAAAGAAGTTAATAAACAAATAAAAGAAATTGAAAATACTAAACAAAAACTTTTGGATAAACAAAATAAAATGAAACCGGTTTTTGATCCAAAAACATCGGCAGAAGATTCTATTGCGTCTTTCGGAGGAATGTTTGAAGACATTATAGATTATGTAAAAATTAATGGATTAAAACTACGCTCAGTTGAATATAAAATTAATCCTCCTGATGACCCTATTTATGGTAAATTTCCTATATTATACAATGTATGCAGAGTAAATTTATTTGTTATAGGTTCATATTCTCAACTTGAAG
>JAFQYI010000148.1 GCA_017406505.1 bacterium | reverse complement strand
ATCCTCAAAAAATTGTATAAATAAACGGGGACACCGGTGATGTTCCAACCATAATCAATAATATAAGTAAAAATATGAAAACAATAGCCGGTAAAATCCAATATGCTTTATGTTTCCATAAAAAAGACCAAATTTCTGCAAAAATATTATTTCTTTTCATAATTTAAAACCTCAATTATAATCATACCAAAATTATAGTAAATCAGCAAGCATAGCTATTGCTTCAGAATCTTCAGGAAATATTTCCGTATATCTGTGAAGATATGATAATGCTTCATCTTTTTTATTTAATTTTAGAGCACATTTAGATAAATTCATAAGATTTGCTGTATTATTAGGATATTTTTTATCTATATCAGCAAAAAGACCAATAGCATCTTGATAATTGTCTTCTCTCATATAAATTTGAGCCAGCATATTTTCGACTTCCGGATTTTTCTCCAAAAACATTGCGTCCTCAAATATTTGTTTAGCTCCGTCAAAATTACCTTTCATAAAATATATTTTTCCAAGATTAAAAAGTACATCAATATCTTGAGAATTTTGACTAATTGCTCTTTCTAAAATTTCTTGAGCTTTATCAAAATTTTGTCTTGATAATTTGTTTAAAGCAATATTTAGCAAAATTTTTTGAGGAAGCGAAATAGCATTTAAAACAACATCATACAATTCATCTGCTTTATCAGAATTTCCTGTCATTTGAAAATAATTACCGTATTCATATAATATATATGGATCATCGGGTGATATAGCTAAAGCTTTATCAAATTCATCTTTTGCATAATCAAATAATCTTGAATCTAAATATAAAACAGCTAAATCTTTATGAGCGTAAGCATAATCAGGTTTAATCTGAATAACCTTTTTTAACAAAGATTCAGCTTTATCTTTATCACCGGAATTGCCACATAAAATAGCATAATCATAAAAGATATTTTCATCAGCACGACCTTTTTTTATTAAATTTGCGTAAATATCTTTTGCAGCATCAAAATCTTGTAATTTAATTTTAATACCGGCAATTCTTAATTTTACGTGGAATGCCGAGTTTTCAGACTTATTCAAACTTTCTAATATTTCAAGAGCTTTTTCATAATCTTTTAAACCTTCATAAGCAGAAGAAAGATTAAATTTATATATATCTTTATCAGGTTCGGCTGAACTTAAAATGCTAAAATAATTAACAGCTTCTTTAAAATCTTCAGCATCTAATGATGCTGCTGCAAGGTTTGTAAGGTAAAATGGTGAAGGCTCTAATTTGTATGCTGATTTAAAATATTTATAAGCTTTTGGAAAATCATTCATCATTTTGGCAGTAACAGCAATGTTATAATGAGTAACAGGGTTTGTATCGTCTGCTTGTAATGATTTTTCAAATGCAATCATTGCATCATCTAATTTAGCTAATGCTAAATTTGCAGAACCTAAATTATTATAAAGCATTGGGTGATTTTCTTTAAGTTCAAGAGCTTTTTCAAACAATTGTATTGCTTTATCATAGCGTTTTGCTGCCATATAAACAGTACCTATCATATAAAATATTTGATAGTCATTAGGACAAAGATTGCATACAGTATTTTCAATTTCATCTACTTTATTCGTTTGATTAGTTTTTAAATACAACACAACCAACCCTTTATATGCATCAATATAATCAGGTCTTAACTCAATAACTTTTTTATATGAATTTTCGGCAATATTGTATTTTCTGAGCTTTTCAGCCATACTACCCAAATAATACCAGCCAACAGCATCTTGAGGATTTAATTCAATAGTCCTTAAATAATCTAAAAATGCATATTTGTATTTTGATAAATGAACATTGCATAAGCCTGAATATCGCCATATTTCTGAATTATCAGGTTCGTTTTTCAATAAGTTTGTTAAAATCGATTTTGCTTCTAAAAATTTTTTTTCTTCAATTAATGCTATTGCATCTTCTAATGTTATTTTTTCACACATAATAAAATCCTCAGCTAAATCATAGCACAAAATATCAAACTTGAAAAAAGTTTAATTTTATGGTCTTATAAACTTAAATACAGGAGATTTTTTATGGAAAGAACATTCGTTGCAATTAAGCCTGATGGCGTTAAGAGAGGTTTTATCGGTGAAATAATTACCAGATTTGAAAGAAAAGGCTATAAAATAATAGGAATGAAATTTCTTATTCCAACACAAGCTCAAGTAGAAGAACATTATAAAGAACATATTGGAAAACCATTTTATCCTGGATTATTAAGATATTTAACGTCAGGTCCGATTGTAGCAATGGCTGTTGAAGGTCTAAATGTTGTACATGGCGTAAGACAAATTGTTGGGGCTACAAATCCGGATAATGCTGATGTTGGAACAATCAGAGCAGATTTTTCTCAACTTATGAGCCAAAATACTGTTCATGCTTCTGATAGTGCCGAAAACGGTAACAGAGAAATTAATGTTTGGTTTAAACAAGATGAAATTTTTGATAATTGGAAAACTATTTCTCAAATGTTAATTGAAGAAATGCAAAAATAAATTATATGAGTAAAAAAGATTTTTTCAGTTTCGAATTACTAAAAAAAAGTGCTGTATCTAAAGCAAGAGCAGGGATTTTGCATACTCCTCACGGAGATATTAAAACGCCTGTTTTTATGCCGGTTGGTACAAATTCAGCTGTTAAAATGCTGACAAAACATCATCTTGAAGAAACAAATGCTCAAATTATTTTAGCAAATTCTTATCACCTATTTCTACGTCCCGGACACAAATTGATTAAAGAAGCAGGAGGTATTCATAAATGGATGAATTGGCAAAAGCCTATTTTAACAGATTCCGGAGGATTTCAAGTATTTAGTTTAGCACATTTGAGAAAAATAACAGAAGATGGTGTAAAATTTCGTGAGCCAAAAACAGGTCTTTCTTATTACATAAATCCTGAAATATCAATGGAAATACAGCAAGATTTAGGTTGTGATATAGCGATGGCTTTTGATGAATGTTCTCCATATCCTTGCTCCTATGAACAGGCTAAATCAGCCATGGAAAGAACTCATAGATGGCTTGAACGTTGTTATAATGTCCACTGTAAAGATAATCAAGCATTGTTTCCAATTGTTCAAGGTGCTTTTTTTGATGATTTGAGAAAAGAAAGTGCAAATGTAATATCTTCTTATGATGCTGTTGGATATGCTATTGGTGGTGTTAGTGTTGGTGAACCTGCCGATATAAAAAATTATTATACAAATTTTGTAACAGATTTGTTACCGGAAAACAAGCCCAGATACCTTATGGGTGTTGGTACTCCTGAAGATTTATTGGAAGTTGTGTCAAGGGGTATTGATATGTGTGATTGTGTTCTTCCTACCAGAAATGCAAGACATGGCTCTTTTTTTACAAAATTTGGTAAAAAAATTATTAAAAATAAAGAATTTGAAAAAGATTTTTCACCATTAGATGAAGAATGTGATTGTTATACTTGCAAAAACCATTCTAAAGCTTATATAAGACATTTATATAGAGTTGGTGAAGCAAATGCTGCCATTTTGTTATCTATTCATAATATAAGATATCTTGTAAGATTATCGGAATTTATTCATAATTCAATTATAGATGGCTCTTTTGACGATTATTATAAAAACAATATTGATAATTTTTATAATAAGAAATCTAAATAAAACAAACCAATATTTATGGTTTTTCTTTTATCTTTGTATAACGTTCCAAAAGAGAGATATAATTTTTATTTTCTTTTTGTATAACAATATCTAAAGGGGTTAGTCCTGATTTATCAACAATGTCTACGTATGCACCAGCATTTATCAAAATATACAAAACAGTAATATTATCTTGTAATACGGCCATATGCAATGGTGTTTGTCCACTTGAATCTGCCAAATTTACGTCAGCCCCTTTACTAATTAAATAAGAAACAATGGTATCTCTTCCAAGTGCTGCAGCATAATGAAGTGGTGATATTCCATCTGCCCACTGATTTCGAGTAGTCAAGCTTACACCATTTTCGGCGAATTTATCTATTATATTTATATTGTTTCCTTTTATTGCACAGTATAGAGGCGTTAAACCATTTGAAGGATTCTTTATAAGAAGATTTATATTGCCTCTCATCAATATATCAACTATTTCTTGATTGCCGTTTTCTGCAGCAGAACACAAGGGGGAAATTCCGGAAAAAGTTAATGAATTCAAATTAAAACCTGAACGCACAAAAAGTTTTACGATTTTGGCATTGTTATCTTGAATAGCTTTGATTAAACCTTCTGTATTATTTTTATAACCTGATAATACGATTTCTGTTTTAAAAAAATCTTGCCTAAAAATATCTAAAAATCCAAAAGATAAATCAGGATTGTAAAACATAAATGGTATTGATGTCAAAAGGACAATATACAACATAAGTCGTAAATAAAAAATATTTGTATTTTTTGACTCATTATCATTTGTATATTTTGAGTTTTTACTAGCTTGCCGCATTTGTATAAACTCCTTCTTTCCCAATATAAATACTATAGACTCACAACAATACCTGCAATACAAGCAGATACATAAGATGTTAGAGTACCACAAATTAAAGCTTTTACCCCAAGTCTGGCTAAATTCTTTCTTTGATTTGGAGCAAGTTCACCTATACCTCCTATTTGTATTGCAACTGTTGATAAATTTGCAAAACCTGCTAAAGCACAAGTGGCTATAGCAATACTTTTAGGTGTTAAAACAGATATATCCATCATTACTTTCATATCAAGATACGATACAGTTTCGTTAATTATAAATTTTTGACCTATTAAAGTACCGACTTGCTCAATATTTCCCCAAGTAGCACCCATAACTGCAGCAAAAACTGCAAATAATTTCCCAACAAGCATTTCTATAGAAAGATTAGTTAAATCAATGCCAATTTTAGACCAATCCCATTGCAAACTATTTGCTAAAAATAAGCCAAATTTTCCAAGAATAAAATTACCGAAAGATATAAGTGCAACTAGAGCAAGAAGCATCGCAATAACATTAAGAGAAACCTTCATTCCGTCTGCTGCACCTTTTGCGATTGCAGCAAGTACATTTGCATCAGTTTTTCTTCTACTTATTTTAAAATCGTCTTTAGTTTTAGGAATATCCATTTCAGGATATACAATTTTTGAAATAACAAAAGCTCCGGGAGCAGCCATTACAGAGGCTGCAAGTAAATATTCAACAGGAACTCCAAAACCTGCATACATTGCCAAAGCTCCACCAGATAAGCATGCTGTTGAACCTGTCATTGAAGACAATAATTCAGAACGTGTTAAATTAGGTAAATATGGTTTTATTACTGATTGAGCTGCTACGTTACCTACAAAAGGACTTGCACAATTTGATAAAGCTTCTGCACCACTAACGTCCATAAGTTTATTCATAATTCTTCCGAGGAAAAGTATAATTCTTTGCATAATACCGTAGTAGTACAGTATGTTTACTAATGACATAATAAAAATCATTGTTGCAATCAACATAATTGCATATATAAAGTTATGAGAAGGAAATAATTCTTTCACTGTATCCGGGCAACCACAAAGCCAGCCAAAAACAAATGTTGCACCATCCATTGATGAAGATAAAATTTGATTTATTAAAGATGCAATAAATCCAAAGATTTTTACACCTATAGGAATTTTTAATATAAAAACTGCTAAAAATATTTGCAATAAAAGACCGACGATTACTGTTTTATAATTAATGTGTCTTTTATTATTTGACATACAATAAGCTATTAATAAAAATATAACAATACCAATCAATCCTGTAAAAATATCCATATTTCTCCAATCACACAATCTGTATATTTTATATAATAAACCAAATTATGAAAAAATAATTAAAATATTACAAAAATTATACAAAAAATAAAAAAATAAGATTTTTTATGTATAATAAAGAATATGGTTAGAAGAATAGTTATTTTAATAGGTCTTATTATGAGTGCATTTTGTTGTTCATACGCAGCAAATGAAGTAACTCCGATAAAATGTATATATATAAATGGAGCTAATAACAATACTCCAGCAATGCAAAAATGGTTTTTTGACGGAATAAACCGTTTGCACCCTCAGATTAAGCATTATTTTGAAACATCACCATTTGTCTATAAAACATTACTTAGAAATGGAAAATTAAAAATCAAAGATAAACCTTCAACATTTTTTTGGGGAGATAAGACATTAAAAGATTTACAAAAAGTTCAAGAGGGTTTGGTTACAACGTCAGTACTTAGTCCTTATATGGCACAAATGGTAAGAAGTCTATTTGCACACTGTATGCATGATGCCATTTGGGTGCAAAAAGATCATAACATGCAGTCAATCGTGAGAGATTTGCACAAAGATATAATGAAAGCACATCAAGATGGAGAAAAAGTAATTCTTTTTGGATATAGTGCCGGTAGTTTTATTACTTATGAATATTTATTTTACAAGTTACCTGCAATAAAATGGAAAGATATTTCAGATAAATTAAATTTGCCCAAACGGGAGCAAAATTTTGTAGAAACACATAAGATTTCATCAACATGTATAGATGCTATTACTCAATCTCGTTTAGCAGTATATTCTACGAGTGGAGATTTAATACCCAATAGTGATTTTGAAGATTTTAAAAAGGCATATTTAAATTTAGACAAAACAACTTTACAGGCATGTGTTCCTGATAATACGATATTGGGAACGATTAATTACGCAAGTCCATTAGTTTTATTTTATTCGGACATACAAGATCCAACTATAGAAATTAACAGATTTAATAAAGATTTTTTCATTTATATGAAAAATCATGATATGTTTTGGCTGACGGTAAATTTTGCAGATGATCCGTTGGGATATCCTGTTACTAAAAATTTAACAGGTTCAGAGATTTCGGATATTCACAATATTAATTTTAAGAAAGAAGGAAAAGGATTTTTTTATGATAAATCAGACATAAAAAGTCCTGCAACATTTTTAGGTGCACATACATCATATTGGAAATTTTCAAAAAAGTTTGCAAAAGCTGTTTCAGATGCTTATGAAGAAGGTTATTTGAATTTTTATTCCGGATTATTTGATGATTTATAATTATTATTTTTGTGCAAATACGCAATTACAATAATTATTTTATGTACATTTGTATACTATTAAAAAACTTTTTCTTGTTTCATTTTTTCTATAAAAAGAGGTGTTAATAAATCCCAAGCTTCTTCATTTGGATGTTCATCTGGTAATTTATACTTTTTAGAATGTAAATCTTCATTTGTTAAATCATCTGTCGAAATAACAATAAAATTATTTTCCCTTAACTTATTCATCAAAACTTGTTCGTGTCTCATATAAGGTGTATAAAAAAGCACAATGAATTTTACTTTATTATGCCAACTATTTTCAAGATTTTCTCTTATTTTAAGAAAATAGGATAATGCCTCATTTGTTATTCTATCAACATTTTTAGGATTTTTAAGATAAAATTCATTATATATTCTTCTTATTGCCCTTAACGTATAGTTATATTTATTAAATACGACAAAAGGGTTATTATAATTATCCATTATTAATTTTCCATTTTTGTATTTATAATGCAAAAATATAGAAATACCATGAATAAAACAATCATGCCCTAACATTCTTTTAAAATGAGCATCCATAAAAACATGAATTACTGTATTACAAGGATGAACTATTTTATAAAATTCATCTCTAGTTGTTTGATAATACATTTGTTGTATACCAGAACCAGGAATTGATCTATTATATACAGGTCGTTTTAGTTGATTAGATAATTTGTAACTAAAATTTTGATTATATTTTAAATAATGTCCAAATGCGAAAGAACACCCAAATAATAAAATAGGTGATGATTTAAATTGTAATCCATTAGGCTTTCTTAATTTTATCATATTTTCATTGGTTTGATAATCTTCTAAAAAAAGATGCTCCATATCATTAATAGGAATAGTTGGTTTTTTATAGAAATCTTTTAAATTTTGAAACGATAGTTGATTGTTTAACTTTAAACTAGTTATATATATACACACATCACTAATAATCCAAAGAGCAATAATGGCTATTAAATTAAAGAAAATAATTGATATAATTTTTTTGAATTTACTATTATTTTTATTCATTATAAACTTCATTATACCACAAATCTAAAAAATTTTTTCCTGTTTCATTTTTTCTATAAAAAGAGGTGTTAACAAATCCCAAGCAGCTTCATTTGGGTGCCAGTCGTTTTGAATTTTGTATTTTGCATTATTTAAATCTTCTTTTGTTAAATTATCTGCTGTTATTGTATAAAATCCATTCTGTCTCAATTTATAAATAAATTTGTATGTAGGAACATAATTCATATAATAAGGTTGATAAAAAAACACAACAAATTTTATTTTGTTATGCCAATGATTTTGAAGATTTTTTCTTGTTTTAATAAAATAAGCAATAGCTTCATCAGTAATTTTATCAGCATTTTTATTATTATTAAGATAAAAAGAATTATATAATTTTCTAATTGCTCTTAATGTATAGTTATATTTATAAAAAATAGTAAACGGATTATTGAAATCATCTAGTTTAAAAGTTCCTTTTTTATATTTATAATGTAAATATAACTCATTTGAATGAATAAAAAAAGGATTACCTAACATTCTTCTGTAATGATCAACTATAAAAACATAAATAACTATTTCGCAAGGTGGTATAGATTTATAAAATTCTTCTGTTGTAGTTTGATAATACATATGTTGAAAGCCTCCTGCTGCTATAGCTCTGTTATAAATAGGTCTTTGTATTATATTTGCTAATTTATAACTAAAGGTTTGATTAAAACTTAAAGCATGTCCATAAGCAAAAGAACATCCAAATAATAAAATAGGAGAAGTTTTGTATACCAATCCTTCTGGTTTTCTTGCTCTATAAGTATTTTCATCGCTAATATTATTTTTTAAATCAAAAAAATAGTCGATGCTACCAATAGGATTATAGGGGGTTGTATAAAAGTTTTTCAAATTAGCAATAGAAAGTTGCCCATATTTTTTTAAATTTGTCACATATAAACAAATATCACTAATAAACCAAAGAATGCAGATTGCTATTATGTTAAATAAAATAATTGAAATAATTTTTTTTAGTTTAATTGAAGTTTTATGCATTTTTATTTATTTCCTATAAAATATATAATATATTAAATAATATAATTAAAAAACTTTTTCT
>JAFQYI010000147.1 GCA_017406505.1 bacterium | reverse complement strand
CAAAAAACTTTTGAAAAAATTAAATTTATCAGATGAAAGCTATTTTAAAAATAATATAGAATATTTTTGTAAAATAAATATGCAAATATAGTTTTTCATATATAAAAATATTTAATCTTATGCAATAATAAAAATGAAATCAGTCGGATAATTACGTGCAATATTATATATTGTATGAGGAAAGTCCGAGCATTCAAGGGCAAATCGCCGGATAACGTCCGGTGCCGGTGACGGTGAGGAAAGTGCCACAGAAAAGTAAACAACCCTTTTGGGTTCAGGTGCAACAGTAGTGTAAAAGACTACTCGGAATATCGAGAGGTATTCTTGAGGTAAACCCCGATAGAATGCAAGTTCAACAGAAAGATTTGAGGCTGCCCGCTGACTTTCGACAGAACGCTAGAGGCAATGAGTAATTATTGTCCCAGACAGATGATTATCTAAAACAGAACTCGGCTTACGGATTGATTTCAAATGCGCTCGTAGCTTAACGGATAAAGTGCGACTCTCCGAAGGTCGTGATTTGAGTTCAATTCTCAACGGGCGCATTTTTTCGAAAAAAAGAGGAAAGTTTTTAAAAACCTTCCTCTTTTTTATTTGAAATGTTTACTTATTTCATTAATTCACCAACTGATTTGTATACAGCCATTCTCTTCGCTGCATCTTCTTCAGCTTGAGTATAAAGAGCTTCCGCAGCTTCAGGATTAGTTTTAAGAAGTGATTTATATCTTCCTTCACTTCTAATAAAATCTTGATAGCTTCCTTTAGGATCTTTAGCATCCCAAGTAAATGGTTTTTCATTAGCAGGGTTATATCTGTATAATGGGAAGTAACCTGCTTCAACTGCTCTTTTTTGTTCAGTTTGAGTCTTACTCATATCAATACCGTGAGCAATACAAGGAGCATAAGCAAATATAATTGATGGACCGTCATAAGCCTCAGCTTCTTGGAATGCTTTTAAAGTTTGATTTCTGTCAGCACCCAATGCAACTGAAGCAACATATACATAGCCATAAGACATACTCATTAAGCCCATGTTTTTCTTATATGTTTTCTTTCCACCGGTTGCAAATTTAGCTACTGCACCTGTAGGAGTAGACTTAGATGCTTGTCCGCCCGTATTTGAATATACTTCGGTATCAAGAACAAGAATATTTACGTTTTTATTTTGAGCCAGTACATGGTCTATTCCACCATATCCAATATCATTTGCCCAACCGTCACCACCAATAATCCATACAGATTTGTCAGTAAAGTAGTCTTGGAGTTCTTTTACTTTTGCTAAATCAGGACAACCACAGTCTGCATATTTTGCAATTACAGCCTTTGCTTCATCTTGTGCTTTTAAAGCTTCTTCTGTTTTTGAATTATCAAAATGTGCTATTGCATTTGCCAAAGCTTCTTTTAAATCAGCAGGGGCTTCTTCTTTAGCAAGAATTTTTTCAACATAGGTTTTTAAGGTTGTTCTATTTGAATCAACAGCCAATCTCATACCAAAACCAAATTCAGCATTATCTTCAAATAATGAATTTGCCCAAGCAGTTCCTCTGCCTTCTTTAGTTTTTGTATAAGGTATTGTTGGGAATGTTCCTGAGTAAATTGATGAGCAACCTGTAGCATTAGCAACGATTGCATTATCACCAAATAATTGTGATACTAATTTAACATAAGGAGTTTCTCCACAACCTGCACATGCTCCTGAAAATTCAAATAATGGTTTTCTGAGCATAGCTCCTTTTATTGATTTAACGTTATTTTTACCCATAACGTTATCAGGTAATTCATCAAAGAATTTTTCATTTTGAAGTTCGCCTGCTGCTTCTTCAGCTTCGATAGTAGACCATGAAAGAGCATGCTTTTCTTCTGCCATTTTCATAGTAGGACATTGGTCTAAGCAAACACCACAACCTGTACAATCTAAACAATATACTTGAACTTTGAATTTTTCACCATTTGCATTTGGTTTAGCATCAACAGTAGTGAATGTTGAAGGTGCATCTTTTAAACTATCAGATTCTGCTAATTTTGTTCTGATTGCAGCATGAGGACATGCTGATGCACAGATTCCACATTGTAAGCAATTTGCAGAATTCCATTTAGGAACTCTTGGAGCAATTCCTCTCTTTTCAAGACAAGCTGTACCTGTTGGAATTGTTCCGTCATAGCTCATAGCTGAAACAGGGATATCATCACCTTTTTGTCTCATAGATGGTTCAATGATTTTCTTTGCAAATTCATCTGCATTATCAGGAATCATTTTTACTTCATCGGCTGATTTAACACCATCTAATGTTGCAGGAACAGAAACTTCTTGACAAGCATCAACAGCTGCATCAATTAACGCAAGGTTCATATTAACAACATCATCACCTTTTTTCTTGAATGTTTTCTTTGTCATTTCTTTCATACCTTCAAGAGCTTGTTCAAAAGGTATAATGCCTGATACTTTGAAGTATGCAACCATCATTACGGTGTTTGCACCTTTACCTCTTAAACCTGGTTGTTGTTTAATTAATTGTTCAGCATCAACATTATAGAATTTAATTTTCTTGTTTATAATTGTTTCTTGCATATCTTTTGTAAGATGTTCAAATGCTTCTTCTTTTGTATAAGGAGAATTGAGAAGGAAAGTACCCCCTTCTTTAATTCCTTTTAATAAATCATATCTTCCGATATATGCATGTGTTGAACAAGATACAAAATCAGGAGCTGTAATTAAATAAGTTGATTTAATTTGTTTATCACCAAATCTTAAGTGAGAAACAGTAACTCCAAATGATTTTTTTGAATCATAAGCAAAATATGCTTGAGCATCTTTATCTGTATATTGACCAATTATTTTAATAGAGTTTTTATTTGCACCAACCGTACCATCGGAACCTAATCCCCAGAACATACAATTTGTAGTTCCTTCCGGTTCTGTAACAATATGTTCTTCAATTTTTAATGAAGTATTAGTTACATCATCATCAATACCAACGGTAAAGCCATGGAATCCATTATTTTCACTGTGTTTATAAATAGCATAAACCATAGATGGAGTAAATTCTTTTGAAGATAAACCATAACGACCACCGATAACTCTAATGTTTTTACCAGCTAAAGCTGCAACAACATCTAAGTATAAAGGTTCACCGATAGAACCTGGTTCTTTTGTTCTGTCCATTACAGCTATACGTTTAACTGTTGAAGGTAAAGCTTCATTAAATCTTTTAACGTCAAACGGTCTGTATAATCTAACTTTTACTAAACCGTATTTTGTACCTTTATTTGCATTTAGGTATTCAATTGTTTCTTCAATAGTTTCACAGCCTGAGCCAATAGCAACGATAACATCGGTAGCATCAGGAGCTCCGACATAATCAAACGGATGATATTGTCTGCCTGTTATAGCAGCAACTTTATCCATATATTCTTGAACGATATCAGGAACTGCATTGTAAAATTTATTAACAGTTTCTCTACCTTGGAAATAAACATCTGTATTTTGAGCACCTACTTTACAAATAGGAGCTTCCGGACGCATAGCTCTGTTTCTGAATTCTTCAATATATTTTGGTTCTACTAATTTTGCAATATCCTCATAAGAAATTTCTTCAATTTTGTGAATTTCATGAGAAGTTCTAAATCCGTCAAAGAACTGTAAGAACGGAACTTTAGCTTTATATGTAGATAAATGAGCAACTAAAGCCATATCCATTTCTTCTTGAACGGAATTAGCAGCGAGCATTGCGTAGCCTGTATTACGGCAGCCCATAACGTCAGTATGGTCGCCAAAAATAGCTAGAGATTGAGCAGCTAAAGCTCTTGCTGAAACGTGAATAACGTGTGGTAACATTTCACCAGCAACTTTATGCATAACAGGAATCATCAAGAGTAAACCTTGAGAAGCTGTGTATGTAGAAGTTAATGAACCTGCTGCCAAAGAACCATGTACAGCACCTGCTGCACCTGCTTCTGATTGCATTTCTGCAACAAGTACTTCTTTTCCCCAAATATTTTTCTTATGTTGGGAAGCCCATTCATCAACCCATTCCCCCATAGTTGAAGATGGTGTAATAGGATAAATTGCTGAAACTTCACTAAGTGCATACGCAATATGAGCTGCAGCATAGTTTCCATCAACTGTAATTGTTTTTCCTGCCATATTATTAGATCCTCCTTTAATACTTCCTAATAATGTGCTTTTTATAACAAAAACATACCGTGAACATATCAAAATTACAATAGAAAAATTTTGTACCATGATTTAGATTCATTTCTAAATATAGACTAGTAAAATAGGTACAAATATGATTTTATGATTAATTTTTTAAAATTTCTAAATATAAAAACAGCAATCATATATTGTATATAAATAGACAATAATAAATTTAGATATCATCTTCAAATCCTGGAGAACGTACCGGTAGATTTGAATAACTTGGATTTGAAAATACCGATTTTTTTAAATATTTATTTGTATAATTTCCCTTTTCAAGTAATTTCTTTAAAAGATTTTCTCTTGTTACTAATGGGTGGGCAATATCCGAAACTTCCGGATTTTTATCGCACATTTGCGTCCACACTGATGCTTCCATTGTCCAAGCATAGGTTTCTTCATTTAATGAATCATACTCATCTTGATGCAATGCTTCGTGCGCAAGTATTGCTGCTAATGCTGCTGCTGGTGCATCTGCATGCTTTGCATTTATAAATATATTTAATTTCCCTGCCTGTCTCCAACCTAATGCATCAAATGTTGAATATTTAGGATTTATTTCTTCCAAATTCTTGAATTTTATTGTAATCGGTTTATGTGTTACATTATTCCCTAAAATTGCATCGTGTGAAAATTTCCCAACAGAATCTTTTAAAAGTTCTAATGCTTCCATAATTCTGTCTTCTTTTGTTACTTTTTTATATTTTTTTTCTAGCACTTTTGAATCATACGATAATATTTCTGACGCTATTTTATCCCCTTTTTCTTGCTTCTCTACATCAAAAGCTTCTTGTAATGCTTGTCCTTTTATCTTTTTTTGTTTGTATTTTTTTTCTTCTTTCGTTATATTTTCATTTCCTAAAAAAGACCCATATTCTTGTATTTTTCCATCATTTTTTAATTTATTCTCCATTTTTACCAAGTCATTTTGGGAACCTTCCAAATATGGATATTTTTGAAGCATTTGTGTCCATATCGCTATTTGAAGCTGTTCAGCCATTTCTATGTCATCTTCATTTTTGTTTTTACTTATTAGTGCCTCTCTAGCTAATAATGGTGCTAATGCTGCTGCTGGTGCATCTTGAAATTTTGAATTTATTTTTATTTGATATTTCTTCCCGGTATATTCTCCATATGCATCAGTATTTTCGTGTTCTTTGTTTTTTGTAAAATTAGCAAATACTATTGCTACAGGTGATGATGTCTTATTTTTTCCATGTATCGATTGATACGAAAAATTTCCTGCTCCATTTTTTAAAAGTTCACAAGCTTCAATAATTTTGGGATTATTAGATATGCTTTTGTATTTGTTTTTTAATTCTTTTGTTATTTCAAATTTTGAAATAACTGATAGTTCTACATTATTATCTTCTTCAATTGATGTTTCTTCTTGATTGAAAATTGTATCCTGTTGAGAAATTTTTTGATTATAACTTTGTGTAAATTCTATTTTTTGCCCATTTGTCGTTTGATACCTGTTATAATTGAAATTTTCTGCATAGCATTCTATTGGACATAATGCTATTATTAATGTATAAATTAATATCTTTTTCACTTTTATCTCCTCAAAAATATTATTACTTATTTTTTTTATAAGGACAAATTTATATGCTTAATGATTAAAAAATTTACAAAAATACAAGATTGAAAAATTATGCTATAATTTTTTATATTAAAATATCTTAAGGTGTAAACATGACTCAAGGTTATAGTGATAATTTATATTTAATAGATTTAAGTTATTTGAATACTCCTTCCGAAATCATTTATGATTTAAGCAGTATTTTAGATACAGAACCAGCTAAAAATCAAAAAGTAAAATTAAAACTTGGCAATGTGGATTTTAATAAATCTCAGCTTTTAAGTATTAAATCTCTTATTGAAAGTATAAATTCTACTCTTGCTATTGTGGAAGGTAAATCTGATATTACAAGAGCTTCTGCAATATCAGCCGGATTGGTTTATCAAAGTTCTGTTGATATGGTTCAAGATTCTACTTTTTTTAGTAAAGATAATGCCGATAAAATTTCACCTGCTGCTTATACAGAAGTTACGCCTGAATTGTTTCCTTCTGTCGATACTTTAAAAGATACTCATTATGAAAAACCTGATGTCAGCAATAATGATATTGATGAAAAATCTGAATCTGTTTCGGATAATTTAAAGCAAAATAATGAAACTGCATCTAGTTTTGAAAATATTCAATCGGTCGGAGAAAGTTTCGAAATTAAACCTCAACAATTTGAAACAACTGATGAAAATCTAAAATTTAATGAAAATAATTCAGAATGGCTCAATACTGAACAACCTTCTAAAGTTCAAGAATTAGGTGATGTCTGTAATAAAAATTTGATAAAATCTGAAAAAAATAATAATGATGATTCCAATAGAGTTGAAAACATTATGAATAAGGTAAATTCCTTATTTGAAGGTGAATCTTCAGAGTATTTAACATCTAATCAAGAAGTAGTAAGTTCAACTGTTGAAAAAGAAAATACAAATATCGAAATTGATATATCTAATCCTGGTATTCAATCGCTTGATGATATTCCTCTTAATATTCCTTCTGATAAAGAAATTCAAGAAGAATTAGATGTTATTTATGACGCAGATAGTGCAGAAAAAAAATTAGATGATTTATTTGCATCAACAGGTCTTAAAGAAGAAAAATTTCAATCCATAAAGGATATTCCAAAAGCAGAAGAAAAAGAATATACTCAATATGATTTTGAACTTGAAGCGTTTCCTACAAAATATTTAAAACAAACAATATGTACAGGACAATATATTTCTTTCGAAGGCAATCTCGTGATAATCGGAGATTGTCATGAAGGATCCGAAATATCTGCATCTGGAGATGTTACTATTTGGGGTGAATTATCAGGAAGTGTACATGCCGGTAAAAATGGTAATGAAAAATCAAAAATAAGGGCTTTAAAAATGAATGCAAGCCAATTAAGAATTGCAAATTGTTATGTAAAACGCCCAGATGTCTTAAGTGATGCTTCTAAAGTGGATTCCATTCCTGAAGAAGCAATGATTGTTAATGGTGAAATAGCAGTTTATAAAATATATAAATGAGGTAAAAATGAAAAAAATACTTGTAACTGGTGGCGCAGGTTTTATAGGAAATTGTTTTGTAAGACATATATTGAAAAAGTATCCGGATTATAAAGTTATCAATCTTGATGCTCTGACTTATGCCGGAAATATTGAAAATCTTGATGATGTAAAAGATAATCCTAATTATACATTTGTGCATGGTAATATTTGTGATAAAAATCTTGTTGCAGATTTAATGACAGAAGTTGATACTGTCGTTAATTTTGCAGCAGAAAGTCATGTTGATCGTTCTATTACAGGTCCTGAAATTTTTATTGATACAAATGTTAAGGGTACTTTAAATCTTTTACAAAATGCGAAAAACAAAGGTGTTGACCGATTTTTACAAGTTTCTACAGATGAAGTCTATGGTTCATTAGGAAAAACAGGGTATTTTTATGAAACAACTCCGTTAGCACCAAATTCACCATATTCTGCATCAAAGGCAAGTGCTGATATGCTTGTAAGAGCTTACCACGAAACATACGGAATGCCTACATTAAATACAAGATGTTCTAATAATTATGGTCCATATCAATATCCGGAAAAATTAATTCCATATTTTATTTCATTACTTTTAAAAGATGAAAAAGTTCCTGTTTATGGTGATGGTTTAAATGTTAGAGATTGGCTTTATGTTTATGACCATTGCGAAGCTATTGATGTTGTTCTCCATAAAGGTAAACTTGGAGAAGTTTATAATATCGGTGGACATAATGAAAAAACAAATATGGAAATTACTCATCTGATATTAAAAGCTATGGGAAAAAATGAATCTTCTATAAAATATGTTCAAGACCGACTTGGACATGATAGACGTTATGCTATTAGTAATGATAAAATAACATCAGAACTCGGCTGGCAACCATCTTTAACTTTTGAACAAGGAATACAAATTACAATAGATTGGTATTTGAATAATCAAGATTGGATTAAATCAATCATAAACAAACAGGCTGTTATCAAATGATGAAGAAAACTGAAAAAATTACAAGAGAATTTAAAAGATTATCTAACCAGCTTTTTGGCACTCATTATGCATTAAATTCTACAAATGAAATTGAAGATAATGTTTTAATTGATAAAAGCGTTGTACTAATGAGTCATGTAAAAATTGGTCGAGGAACATATTTAAGACGAGATGTTTTTGTTGATGATTATACAGAAATCGGAAGATATTGTTCAATAGCCAATGATGTTATTATCGCTGCATCAGAACACCCGATTACCAATTTTTCAACACACCCTATAAGTTATGATGTTGAAAATTATCCCGGTAAAGAAACAAAAACTATTATTGGTAATGATGTTTGGTTAGGCACAAGAGCAATTATAAAAAAAGGTGTTAAGATAGGTGATGGTGCTGTGATTGCATCAGGAGCTGTTGTTACTAAAGATATTCCTCCTTATGCTGTAGTTGCAGGTGTTCCAACAAAAATAATAAAATATCGATTTAATGATGACATTATTGAGGAATTATTGAATATCCAATGGTGGAATTTTCCTCTTGCAAAACTTCAAAATTTAAAAAATTTGCCTATTGAAATTGCTCTATCCAAGCTTAAAGAAATAAAAAATGAACTGATTTAGATTTCTATATTTTGTATATTTTTTATTGTTGATAATTCGACAAATTTTGCAAATTCTTCGTATTTTTGAGTTAATTCTGTAAACGTACCGATATCAACAATTTTTCCTTCAGACATATATATAATTCTATCACATAGTCTTAATGTACTTAATCTGTGTGATATTGCTATCATTGTAACTTTTCCTTTTTTTTCATTTAAGATATCTATAATGTCATTTTCAGTATTTACATCAAGAGATGATGTAGCTTCATCAAAAATAAATAATTCAGGATTTCTATAAAAAGCTCTAGCAATACCTATTCTTTGTTTTTGACCTTGAGATAGCCCACTTCCATCAGCATTTATAAATGTATTCATTCCATTTGGCATTTCTAGTATTTGATTATAAATTTTAGCAAATTTTAAAGCTTGTATAACTTTCTTTTCGTCAATATCTTTTTCAGGTATCCCCCAAGCAACATTAGTTATAATATTTCCCATAACCGTACTTGTGTTTTGTGAAACATAACCAATTATGTTTTGATAAGATTTTATATTTTCATAATTAATTTTTTTATCATCAATGAATATTTCTCCAGAGCCAATTAAAAGACCGGTTAAACAATCTGCTAAAGTTGTTTTTCCTGCTCCGGATATTCCGACAATACCTAAATATTCACCTTTTTGTATACTGAAATTTATATCAGATAATACAAATTTTGTCTTATCATAAGAATAAGAAAGATTTTCTACTCTTATTTCTTTTTCAAATTGTATTCTATCTTTTGACGGTTCAATAATATAATTTTCAAATTTCTTGAAAGAATCGTATAATTCAAACATCTGATAAGGATATTGTTTATTCATATCAATATAATTTAAACATACTTGACTTTTATGCATTAACGGTAAAATTCTAAATAAGGAAATTGCGACTATACCTAATGCTATTAAAATATTTTCCCTATTAGTACCATATTCTTGGAATATTCCAACAAAAAAGATTATAATCGTTAAAACAAAAACAATTTCTATTATATATTGGGGAATAATTGGTAATAAATTAATTTTTTCTTCTAAAGGCACAAGTTTCTTTGATATTTTTTTATATATATTATAAAAGAATGTTTCAGAACTGGTGATTTTTATTTCTTTTAAACACTTTAAACTTGATAGTAAAGTAGTATATTCACCATTTTCCAATTTGTATTTTTCGTCAGCATATAATTTAGCTTTACGAAAAATAATACGATTTTGTAATGATGCTGATACCGTAAAGAAAATGGCTGCTAGAATAGTGTATTTGGGCAAAAGACATATAATCCAAGTAAAAATCATTCCGACAACTATTGTATTTGAAGTAAAAACAATAACTCTAAAAACAAAATTATTAAATACGTTATCTACAACAGAGGCTATTCTGAAAAATCTTTCATTATCACCACTTTGGATATTCATTTCAAAAGGAGAATATAAATACATTCTCATAAACATCTGTTTGATATCTAAGGCCCATTCTTTTAATAATTTATTTTGAAAATACATAATAAACATTCCGTATATGTTTTTACAAATAATCATTGCAATTAATGTAATTGCTGCAAATTCAAATACAGAACGCTGTGTTGGCAAATGAAATATTTCTCTTGCTGCTCTTAAAAAGAAATTATTTTCCATCATTGAAGGGCTTATTAACATGATTAAAAAGGGCAAAATAACAGCTACACTAGCAAATTCAAATAAACTTGTTAAAGCTGTGTATATGCTCATCAAAAATATTTGTCGTTCATGACCTTTTCCAAAATATTTTAGAAATTTCATAAATGTAATGTATAGCACGATATCCCTCTTTCAAAAAAATTATAACATAATTATTGTAAATAAGAAAAAACATAAGGATTTTTATCTGATTTTAATACATTTTTATAATATTCAAAGCCATTTACTTTTGATAAAATTTTAGCTGTTTTTTCACGGATAGTGTAATTATCATGTTGATACCCTATTTGTATTACAGATTCAAGCTTATCATTACCTGAATCGTTATTAACTAATTCTGATAACGCCTCTAAATACCAATATAACTGAAATGTTTTTTTTATTGATTCATGATTTGACAAATCCTTAATATATTCAAAGCCGGCATGTAATTTACAAATTCTATCGATTAAGCAATTATATACGGTATTATTATCCGGAAGAAATTTAATTACTTCCAATATATTTCTGGTAACAGTTGGGATAATGTCGTCTAAAGCATTCAGACAAATTGTCCTTATTTTTTCTCCTGAGAAAAATTGTCTAAAATATTCATTTTTGAGAAAATAATTAATTTTAGCAGAGCAAATTTCCCTAATAGGACCATGCTGTCCTGTCAAAATTGACGCTAGAGCTTGTGCCTCATCGTGAGAATATATTTTTTTTAATTTTATAAGACAAACTTGTTTTGCAATATCGTCATCACTTTTAAAAATAGAAAAGAGTTCATCTTGAGAAAAATCTTTTTCCATTAAAGCTATTGTTCTGTTCATTTTATCAGGTGTATATAAAACAAAATAATCATTTTCATTCATATAAATATAATATAACAATATTAAACAAAT
>JAFQYI010000146.1 GCA_017406505.1 bacterium | reverse complement strand
TCTGAAATTGCTATTAAAATAAGACAAAATGTTTTAAATAACGATTATTCGCTATGTAACTTAAATGCTTGTAATCATAAAAAATCTGATAAAATAATGCTAACAGATTCTTTAAAGCAAATTTTTAAACCGGTTATGGACAAAGGTCCTGAAGTTGTAACTTTTAATTATGATAGAGAATGTAATATAGCTTGTGTAATATGCAGAGATGAAGTATATCGGTATAAAGATGAAGAATTAAAATATTTGAATGAACAGATAGAAACTCTCTTTCTTCCTCTTTTAAAGAGTGCAAAAATAGTAAAAATTAATTCTCATGGAGATGCCTTTGGCTCAAGACATAGCAGGCTCTTAATAAAAAGAGTACATGAAACATATCCTAATATAAAATTTGAAATTTTTACAAATGGTATTTTAGCAAATAAAAAAAATATTGAAGCATTAAATATTCACAATAACATAGATAATATACAAATATCCATTCATTCGGCAACAAAGGAAACATATTCTAAGATAGTTAGAAATGGTGAATTGTATTTTGATAAGCTTATGGAGAATTTAAAATATATTTCTGAGCTTAAAAAGCAATTAAATATATACTTTCATTTATTTTTTGTTGTAACTGCTTTAAATTATCAAGATATACCAAAATTTGTTACGCTTGCAACAGAGTTAAATGCTTTACCAAAAATGTGGGAATACAGAGATGAACAACTGGCTAGTGCAATAAGACATCCGGAATATTGTATAACTGATGCCAATCACCCTGAACATGAAAAATTGATTGAAATTTTAAATGATCCAGTTGTATTACAATCTCAAATATTAGATTTATCTCCTATTTTATTGGAAATACAACGAAAAGGAAAAATTAATTCATAAAAGGTAATGATAGTTGTGGAATTTCCGGATTATTAATATCTTGTTTTTTCTTGCCTGCTAAGTCTTTTTGAAATTCTTTTTGCATTTCAATCATTAATTTTTGAGCATTACTAATAACACATTCCGGTAAACCTGCCTTTTTAGCAACTTGTACACCATAGCTTTTACTTGCAGAACCTTTAACTATCTTCCTTATAAATTCTATTTCTCCATCTTTTTCACTTATGGTAATTCTATAATTTTTTATTTGATCGAACTTACGAGGCATAACATTTAATTCGTGATAATGTGTTGCAAAAACGGTTCTTGACTTGATTTTGGTAGCAATATACTCAGCGACAGACCAGGCAATAGCAACACCATCATAAGTACTAGTACCTCTGCCGATTTCGTCAAGTAAAATAAAACTTTTTTCGGTAGCACTATTTAAAATAAAGGCTGTTTCACTCATTTCAACCATAAATGTCGATTGACCTAATGATAAATCATCAGAAGCACCAACTCTTGTAAAAATTTTATCAGCAATACCTATTTCTGCATAAGAAGCCGGAACAAAACATCCCATTTGTGCCATAATTACAATTAATGCATTTTGACGCATAAAGGTTGATTTTCCTGCCATATTTGGACCTGTTAAAATCATAAATTGTGTATCTGTTGAATTATTTATATTTGCTCTCAATTTTAAATCGTTTGGTACATATTTGCCCATTGGAAGAATTTTTTCCAATACAGGATGTCTTCCATCTTTTATATATAGTTCTGTACTATCGTTTATTATTGGTCTAACATAAGAATTTTCTATTGAAACAGTTGCAAAAGATAATAATACGTCTATTACAGCAAATCTATGTGCTATATCTTTGATTTTATCAGTATATTCTTTGGCATATTCTCGTAAATCTGAAAAAATTTTATATTCTGTCTCTACAGATTTGTATCTTGCTGCAGAAACTTCCGTTTCAAAATTTTTTAAATCTTCTGTGATAAATCTTTCTGCATTAGTTAAAGTTTGTCGTCTAATATAATCAGGAGGAACAAGTCCAAGATTTGAATTGGTAACTTCTATAAAATATCCAAAAGTTTTACTATATCCTATTTTTAAATTTTTTATACCGGTTCTTTCTTTTTCATTGGCTTCAGTTTCGGCAAGTTTTTTTTCACCACCGTTTAGAAGTTCACGATAATAATCAAGTTCTCCACTAACACCATCATTAATTATACCACCATCTTTTGTTCCGACAGGTGCTTCAGGTTTGATAGTTTTTTCAATAATATTTGCAAAGTCTACTATATCATCAATGTTTTGGTTAATTTGAAAAAATTCATTTTTATAATTTTTTAAAATATCAGTAATTTCAGGTAAAAGAAGTAAAGTATTTTTAATAGCTATTAAATCTCTTGGATTGGCTGAAGAATTGCTTAATTTTACAGCCAAACGTTCAATATCATATACTTTAGATAGTATAGATGTTAATTCTGAAGTCATTCTGGAATTGTTAATAAGTTCTTCAACGGCATCTAATCTGTGATTAATTTTATTAATGTCTTTAAGTGGCTGTGTAATCCACTTTTTCAAGAGTCTTGCACCCATATTTGTTTTTACTCTGTCTACAGCCCACAAAAGACTTCCATATTTTGATTTTTCTCTGTTTGTATAAAGTAATTCAAGATTCCTTGCAGTATTAACATCAAGAGATAAAAATTCTGATAAATCATAAGTTTTTATAGTATCAAATTTAGGTAAATTTGATTTTCTGGTTTCATACAAATAAGCAACAATAGCGCCTGCTGATTTAAAACCGGTTTGAAAATTAGAGTAGCCAAATGAATTTAATGTGTCAGTTTGAAAAAGCTCTTTTATATTTTTTTCTGCTAAAAGTGTATCAAATGAGGAATTTGACATTTTGGTGCAATTGTAATTTATGTAAATTT
>JAFQYI010000145.1 GCA_017406505.1 bacterium | reverse complement strand
CATCAAAATTATCAAATGCTATACGAAAATCATTACGTTTTTTTAAAACAGTAATCCATGACAATCCTGCCTGAAAAGTTTCTAAAATTAACAATTCAAATAGCTCATTATCTTCATGCTTAGGAACTCCCCATTCCTCATCATGATATTTTTTATAAATCTCCAAATTCTCATCAACCCAAGAACATCTTTTCATTTTATATCCTTATTTATTATAAATTTCAGTATAGTCAATTTTGATTTGTCTATCAAATTATTATTTACATTTATCTGTCCAATTTGTATTCTTTCTTTATTTGTTCCGTGATAATCACTTCCTCCTGATACAAGTAAATTATTTTTCAAAGCACACTCATACAAAAATTTACATTCTTGAAGATTATATCTTGAATAAAAACATTCAAGACCTTGTATTCCAAAATTTTTCATTATTTCTAAATTTGTATAAAATTTATTAGGTTCTATATGTTGCTCACCTTCTCCACCAAGAGGATGTGCCCATACAGCAATAGCACCTGCATTTTTTAAAATTTTAATAGCTTCTTTTCCGTCAAATCTTGTATTTCCTGTTTTACAATTATCTAAATATTTTTTCATAGCTTGAACATTCGTTTCTGCCAAACCTCTCTTGACTAAAACATTAGCAAGATGTGTTTTTACAACGCTTTTCCTTGAATAAAGCCATTTTAATTCTTCATCAGTTAAAATAATATTCCAAGTATTTTCAAGATATTTCATACGAGTTTCAAGCTTTTGCTTCCTTAAAATTTTGCCTTTTTCTATTAATCTTTTTAATTCTACATTTGACACGTCATAATTATAACCTAATATATGACATTTTATATTTTGAATTTGACAAGTTAATTCAATACCTCTTATAAAATTAATATTATTAGGAAGTCTCTTTTCAACTTCAACGCAACCATCAAAAGTATCATGGTCTGTCAAAGAAAATATTTGGACATTTGATTTTTTAATATTTTGCAGAAGTTCAATAACTGAATCACTTCCATCTGAATAATTACTATGTAAATGTAAATCAATCTTTAACATAATATTATTTTAGTAAAAAAATATTAAAATTAAAAATTAATAAAAAATATATGATACAATTATGTGAATATTATAAAAAGGTGTTTACGTGAATAGAAATTATGAAAAAAATTCAGCAAGTAAAGAAGATTATCTTGAGTTAATTTATGAATTATCAAGGCAAAATTCTAATTTTAAAGCTGTAGATATTGCAAAAAAGATGAATATCTCAAGAGCATCTGTAAGTGAAGCATTAAAAAAACTTGCAGAACAAGAATATATTATTTACGAAAAATATAAACCGGCTGTTTTGACCGAAAAAGGTTTAGAAATTGCAAAAACTGTACTTAAAAAACATAACGTATTATTTTCTTTTTTCAAAGATTTTATGAAACTTTCAGAAGAAGATTCTCAAATAAATGCTTGTCGCATTGAACATGTAATTACGGAATCTGCTTTTTCAAGAATTGAAGAAATTGTGAGCAAAATAAAAAAATAAAAATATTGCTTGTATAGCTACATTGTGTGAAAATATAATTAAATTATTTAGTTATAGTAATTTGAAAGGGTTTTTATGAAAAGCGATAATGTAAAAGTCGGAATTAATAAAGCTCCACATAGAGCATTACTTTATGCAACAGGAGTAAGCAAAGAAGGAATGAAAAAACCTTTTATAGGTATTGCAAGTTCTTTTTCAGAACTTGTTCCTGGACATGTTCACATGAGAGAACTCGAAAGATTTATAGAAAAAGGAATTCATTCCGGAGGAGGTCAATCTTTTATTTTTGGAACACCTGCAGTATGCGATGGTATAGCAATGGGACATTCAGGAATGAAATATTCTTTGCCATCAAGAGATTTGATTGCAGATTGTGTCGAAACTGTAGCATCTGCACATCAACTTGACGGACTTGTTCTCTTGACAAATTGTGATAAAATTACGCCCGGAATGATAATGGCGGCATTAAGATTGGATATTCCATGTATTGTAGTAACAGCAGGTCCAATGATGGACGGGCATTGTAAACATAAAAAATTGATGTTTATAAATGGTACGTTTGAGGCAATCGGTAAATATAGAATTGGTGAAATGACAGAATCTGAATTATATGAATCAGAAGAAAATGCTTGTCCGGGAGCCGGTTCTTGTCAAGGTCTTTATACTGCCAATACAATGGCTTGTCTTACAGAAATTATGGGAATGAGTTTACCACTTTGTGCAACGGCAGCAGCTGTAAGTGCAAAAAAACGCAGAATTGCTTTTGAAAGTGGTATGAGAATTGTTGATATGGTAAAAGAAAATCTTAAACCTTCAAACATTATTACAAGAGAATCATTAAGAAATGCAATAATTGCTGATTTAACACTCGGAGGTTCAACAAATTCTATATTACACCTACTTGCAATTGCTCATACAGCAGGTGTTAAGATAACATTAGAAGATTTTGAAGAGTTAAGTCATAAGGTACCACAGATAATAAAACTTGATCCATCATCAGATTTAACAATGTTTGACTTGGATAATGCAGGAGGAATTCCCGGTGTTATTAGGACAATATATAATAAAATACCTGAATTTTCGAATACAAAAGGTGTAAGTGGACTTTCAACAGAAGAAATTGCCAACAATTCATGGGTAGATAATGAAGTTATAAGAACATTAGATAACCCAATTACATCTAATCCGGGACTTGCTGTATTAAGAGGAAATCTTGCTCCTGATGGTGCTGTTATAAAAATTTCAGGAGTAGATCCATCTGTTAAAGTGTTCGAAGGAAAAGCAAAAGTATACACTTCAGAAGAAGATGCAATGAAAGCCATAGAAACAGATGAAGTTAGAGCTGGCGATGTTGTTGTTATTACATATGAAGGTCCCAAAGGTGGTCCTGGTATGAAAGAAATGTTAGCACCAACATCTTTAATTGTTGGAAAAGGATTAGGTAAAGATGTAGCTTTAATTACAGACGGAAGATTTTCCGGAGGAACAAGAGGAATATGCGTAGGTCATATTTGTCCTGAAGCTGCCGATGGAGGTATAATCGGTTTAATACGAAATGGAGACATAATTAAAATAGATTTACCTGCAAGAAATATTACTCTTGATGTATCTGAAGATATAATAGAACAAAGACGTAAAGAGTTCATAATGCCGGAACCTAAAGAAAGAAAAGGAATCCTTGCAAAATATGCTCGTTCAGTAAAAAGTGCCTCGTTAGGAGCTGTTACATAAACATGGGTTCATGCCTGAATACATTATAAAACTTGAATCATGACAACATGCTTTGTCATGAATAAGATAAACAAAAGAAGAACACGATTACATGTTCTTCTTTTTCTTGTAAATACTGGCTCATGAGAATGTATCATTTTCTTAATATTTCATGATTAGTACTTGAAAACTCACATGCAAAGGATATAATTAAATTACAAAGTAACGAAATGGATAAAACCTTTGTTATGACGTAATCTTGGGGAAATGTAAAAGTGGAGGAATAAGATGCTCAGAAGCAGAGATATGGGCAGGGCGATAGCAGTAAGGAGATGGACGAATACAGCTCTTGAATGTTATAAAAGAGGATGTGTTTGTGAAGGATGTTTTTATACAGATTTTTTCAATGGAACATCTCAGAAGTGTCAAATGAAAGCCTCGGTATTAGAGTTAGTGAGAGTATTAGGTAAGCC
Organism: bacterium; assembly: GCA_017406505.1. Lineage (GTDB taxonomy): Bacteria > Cyanobacteriota > Vampirovibrionia > Gastranaerophilales > Gastranaerophilaceae > RUG841. The sequence continues at coordinate 804 of JAFQYI010000145.1, read as the reverse complement.
TGATATAGAAATGCAACAAATTTTAAATGATTAAATTTAGTTAATCTTAATTATGAATAAAAAGACTCCTTAATTTTATTTAATGGAGTTTTTTTATTTAAACAATGTCGTTATTTATTTTTACTTAATTCACTATAATTATTTAATAAAAAATTTTTATCCAAAAGCTTATTAAAATTAGGATTCTCCAATTCTTCACTTGTAAAAAATCCACCATTATTTTTAAATTCTTTTTCAACTTTTTCTGCATCAGTATAAACAATTTTACATTTTATAGGATTTTCTTTTTCAAATTGATTTAGAATCTCTATATATGATATTGAATCATATATTTTATTTTTTTCTCTATCTTCAAAACTTTTAAAAAATTGCCACAATAAATAGTCCTCTAATAATTTTTCATCTAAATATGCTATTTTATTTTTCAAATTAGCAATTCGTATAATTTTTTCAGCTTTATAAGTAGCAATTTCATTATTTTTTAACCGTTCCTTTTCATAAGTATATTGATTATAAAATAATATAAATAATGTAATTGGTATACATATAAATACTATATATTTGGTAACTTCTTTAAGAATATTTTTTTTCAAAACAACGTTGAATAGTGCAATAATACAAGTACAATTAATTATAGATAACGTTATAATTAATTCTTTTTGACAAATCCAATACCCATCATCTCCATATGGTTTTTTTCCTATGAAAACCAACATAAATAAAAAAAATAAAGAAGCAAAAACAAAACTTAATGATAAATTTATAATTTCTTTCTCTGTTATATTATTTTGACATTTTTTATTT
>JAFQYI010000144.1 GCA_017406505.1 bacterium | reverse complement strand
TTTCCATTTTACAATTTATAATTTTTACGTCTTTATTTGTCCAAATAAAATTTTTTAAGTTTGTAACTGTTTCATGATTAGGTTTTTTGAAATTACCCTTTATTTTAGTATTGAAATCTATAACTCCATTAATATGATTATCCTTTTTTATATTAGCCGGTAAAAACCGTTGTATATCTTTTTCACATGAAAGATTTTTGCCACTTATATCAATATTCATATTTGTTTTAGAATCTATTTGTCCGGCAAAACTTATCTTTGTTCCGTTTACATACATTATAGATGGATTGATTTTAATTATGTTATCATCAAGATTGATTTTCGAATTCAAATTGGCAATTTTATATTGCGAACGCTTGTTTGTCGCCGACACATTGACAAATTCTGCTCTTCCTTGTGATTGTAAATGGTTTTTGTTCCCTTTTATTTTAAAATCAAAATTTCCTATGCCGGAAACATTATACAAACTTAATTCATTCTTTATATTAAATACGTTTAATACCGTAACGGCTGTTTCTGTAAGTATTTTCAAATTAATATTATTTGCAATACATTTTAAATTAATATTTGGATTTTGCCCTAGTATTATTGAACCGGATACATTTATTTTATCTTTATTATCAGTTTTTAAATCTGAATTAATAACTATTTTATTGCCATCAAATTTTAAACTAATAAAATTATTTTCTATTTTTTTATTATTCATAACAAAACTTAAATTGTTGATAACGGCATTTCCACTAGTTTTGATGTTTTTATTTGAATCCTTTTTTAAAATAATTTTAGATGAAATATTGCCCTTTATATGCAATTTTCTTATATATTCAAACGGATTTGTTTGAAATAATTTTTCTTGTGCTTTAGGAATATCTGTTACCAGTTCTGTAGAATAAGTTATATAAGGTATATTATTGTATTTTAAAATACCATTCAAAGTTGTTTTGATTCCTCCTGAGCTGTCAGTACACTCCAGCTTAATCTTTTCTCCTTCTGCAATAAAAGGATTTTTATATTTAGAATCATAAATTTTAATTTTATATCTGTTTAACTCAATTCTAGGAATTTTATCATCAAACTTAAACCCGGAAAAAGTACCTTTCGGCTTAAATTGTAAAGATAAGTATTTATCTAAAGAACAACTACCGTCTTTTGCAATAGAAAGCCCCAAAATTGGGCGATTTAAATCAATTTTATCTATTTGTATTTTTTTAAATATAATCGGAAAAACCTTTACTCGTATATCTAAATCTTTAACTTTTAACAATTCTTGTTTATTAGGGTACATAAGAATAACATGGTAAGCACTAATATTAATATAGGGACTTAAAGATGTTTTAACTGAAATATTTTCAATACCGGCAGTTAAACCAGTCTGAGTATAAATTTCCTTTTCAAGCTGAGATTTGAAATTATCTATATTAAAATTTTTCGGAAAAAGTAACAGTATTGCCAAATAAAGTACAAACAGAAATGCAAGTATGAAAAAAAAGACTTTAATTAAAATTTTGGGAACTTTTGTGTGCATTGATTTTGACCTGCAAACTAGATTAATTAACCAAGAGCATCAGCTCCACCTACAACCTCAGTAATTTCCTGAGTAATCGCACTTTGTCTTGCTTTATTATAGTCAATAGTTAATGTTCTTATCATTTCATCTGCATTAGTACAAGCAGCAGACATAGCCGTCATTCTGGACGCAAGTTCACTTGCCGTTGCCTCAAGAAGAGCTTGATATATTATATTTGCAATATAGAAGGGAACTAAATATCTTAACATTACCGGCAAAGATGGTTCAAATTCCATTTCAGCTGATAAATGTCCTATATTTTCTTGCTTTTGTGAAATTGGTAAAATCTCCCATTCTTCAACCGAATATGACATCATATTGCGAAATCTTGTGGTAATGATTTTCATTTCATCAATTTCATTATTTACAAAAGCTGTAGACATATCGTCGCCAACAACTGTACCAAGTGCAGAACTACCTCCTTCAATAAATGCCGGATATGTTTTTATAATTTCAAAATCATAATTTTTTTGTTCTCTTTTTAATACATTTAGTCCCTTTTGACCTATAACAAATAGTTTAGAGCCAATTCCAAGTTCTTTTAGATGTTTTATTTCCTTTAATACATATCTGACAACATTAGCATTATAAGCACCTGCAAGACCTTTATCTGATGATATTACAAGAATTCCTATGTTTTTTGTCTTTCTTTTTTCAAGTAAAATACGCCAATTTTGTGAAGGTTTTTCTGGTTTTGTATCTTCATCAGCATTTGTATCCACAGCCTTTAAAAGTTTATAAAGCATTTCTGTCATTTCTTTTGTAAAAGGTCGAGATGCTTTAACTGCATTTTCGCATTTTTTTACTTTGGCAGCTGCAACCATTTTCATTGCACGAGTTATCTTTTGCGTACTTTTTATACTTGTAATTCTATCTTTTATACTCTTTTGATTCATTTATCTATCCGAAAAAACTTACTTTGAATTTATCTAAATGCTCATTAAGCTGTAATTTATCTTCATCAGCTAACGCACTTCTGTTATTAAGCCTGTCTGCCATATCTTTTAAATTTGCATTGAAATAATTAAACCATTCTCGCTTAAATCTGTTCATATCTTTATTTTCAATGTTGTCAAGATAACCTTCATTTGCTGCATATAATATTGAAACTTGTTCTGCAACACTTAATGGCATATATTGTGGTTGTTTAATAACTTCAGTCAATTTTTGACCTCTTAAAAGTTGCTCACGAGTTGATTTATCTAAATCACTTGCAAATTGTGCAAATGCTTCTAATTCTCTATATTGAGCTAAATCAAGTCTTAATTTTCCGGCAACCTGTTTTATAGCTTTTGTTTGAGCAGCACCCCCAACTCTGGAAACAGAAATTCCTGCATTTATAGCC
>JAFQYI010000143.1 GCA_017406505.1 bacterium | reverse complement strand
TTCTATAACCAAAAACTTTATTTAGAAAATATGCAAAAGTTAATCCACAAAGACCAAGCCTTAATATAATTATAATTTGCAAACCTATTTGAAGGTATTCATTTGGAAATAAAAACAGAATAAAATTTAAGGGACTATGCAGATAATATGCCGAGAAATCAAAAATTGGCGAACCTCCTAACATACTAAAAGAATAGAAAAAATCATTATTTGTTGTAAATATTGATTTAAAATATGATAAAAAATTAATATATTGAAATTCTGCATCACCCCATAAAAATCTTTCTTGTCCAAAAGGGAAAATATGACAAGGTATTAAACAAATTGTCAATATTAAAATTGGCAATATGAAAGAAAGTCCATAAATTAATTTTGATTTGTTTTCCATAATTTTATTTTTACCTTCTCTCAATATAATTGTCAAATTTTAAAATTAAAATCCCAGATTTTTAAGATGTTCTATTTTAGGATTTTTTAATCCAATTATTCCAATACCATCTATGCGATATTTTGTTATATTATTCGCAGAACAATATGTTAGTACTCCATAAATAATTTTTTGAAGTTTTGTTTTATTAATAGCTTCAAAAGGGTGTCCATAGCCTAAAGATTTTCTTGTTTTAACTTCAACAAAAACAATAGTATCATTATCTTTAGCAATAATATCAATTTCACAGTTTTTAGAAAAATATATATTCCGTTCTAAAATTTTATAACCGATTTTTTGCAGATAATCACAAGCAATATCTTCTCCAATTATTCCTGTTTTTTTTGTTTGAATAGTAATAAGAAAACTCCTTATATTTTATTTATTTTTTATTTATGATAAAACAAAATTATGGAAAAAACAGTATTAATTACAGGAGCATCTTCTGGTATTGGTAAAGAAACAGCAATGTTATTTGCAAATAATGGATATAAAGTTTTTGCATGTATCAGAAAAAAGTCCGATAAAAATACAATTGAAAAAATACATAAAAATATAAAAGGTGTATATCTTGATGTAACAAATACATCAGGTATAGATAAAGCTTTTTGGTATGTCATGAAAAACACCTCAAAACTTGATGCAATAATAAATTGTGCAGGAATTGCAGTAGCAGGTCCAATGGAAGCTTTATCAGTAAAAAGAATAAAAGAACAGTTTGAAATTAATACTTTCGGAACTATATCTGTAATACAAAAATTTTTACCGATGGTATACGATGGAAAAATTATATACATAAGTTCAATGGCATCAAGTGGAATTTTTCCGTTTTTAGCACCATATTGCGCCTCTAAAAGAGCTACTGATATTATGTTAAACAGTTTATCAAACGAATTTAAAAATAAAAATATAAAAATAATATCAATAAAGCCAGGTTGTATAATAACACCTTTTTGGAATAAATCTATAAAATCCAATCTTGATAATGCTAATGAATATTCAGAACGTATAATGCAAAAGTATAAAAAAGAATTTCAGTTTTTGAAAAAAAACGCAGAAAAAAATAATTATCAAGGCTCAAGACCTATAGATGTAGCAACAACTATACTTAAAGCAGTTGAATCAAATAATCCGAAATTATCATATACTGTAGGAAAAGATGCATTTTGGGTAATGCTTATTTCAAAAATATGTCCTCAAAATTTATTGAATACAATTACAAAAACAATTATGAAAAAAAGAATAGAAAAATATTAGTTTATAACAATACTCTATTTTAAGAAATAATTTCCAATATTAATATAAACCTACTTATTATTTCTTCTATGACATTTACAATCGGGATAAGGACATTTTCCATCTTTAAGATTTAATATTTCAGGTGTTACGAACTCAACGTCAAAATTATGTATTTCAGCCAATTTCTTTACCCTACAAAGGTAAACAAAGTCTTTTTTAGAATCTTCAAGAATCAAAACAACCATACCTCTTTTACCTGTTTTTAAAGCATAATACTCTGCTTGTCCGACAGATTCTGCCCATTTGTTTGCAAAATCAAATTCGACTGCGTGAGTTGCAGTTAAGCAATCAACCCTCGTAAAATCGTTGTTTTCATACTCTTCAATACCGTTATGTGCCTTACACCAGACATGTTGATAACTTGATTCGTAGTGTGCGTGTTTTGGGTATTTAAAGCCGTTTTTAGTTTTGCCGTACTCAATAGAATAAACAGGTATTGTACTAACGGTAACCATTAAACTTAAAAATAAAATTATTTTTTTCATTTTCACCTTCATACAAACCATTATAAAATTTGCCTATGTCAAATACGGACATACGGACACTTTATAGGCTGGAATTTCAGCCTATAAAACTTAAATTAACATTAAAATTATTAGTATGCAAGACGGTAATAACAAAAAGGCTCAAGAATTAATCAAAGCCCTTGGTTCTATAATTCAAAAGCACAGAAAAGAACAGGGTAAATCGATATATAAAATTTCAGCTGAAGCCGAATTACCAAAAGCAACTTGGAGAGAAATTGAAATCGGAAAAAATAATTTTAGATTCATAACTTTATGGAAAATTGCAGAAGGACTTGATATACCTTTAGCAACTTTAATTAATGAATTGACACAAGAACTCGGTGAAGATTTTTCTTTGTCTGATATAAAATAGATTAAAATATATAAATTTATGATATTTGCTTTTAGTAATATCTTTGTTAAAAATTATTCAATTTTGGAATTTTCATATTAAAAATTGTTTCAATATCAATTGAATGCAAAACCATATCAATTAACCCTGATGGAGTAATCATTCCTTGAAATTCCACAACACCTACAACGGGAACTTTAGAATACATTTCTATCATAGATGGTAAATTTTTGATGTTTAAATCAAAAGCATTATTCATGTATTTATTTAAAATCACACCACAAACAGTAATACCATAGTGTTTTAAATAATTTATCATTAACAATATATTTTCTAAAACATTATGAGAAGGTTCGGCAATAATTAATACCGAAGTTTGGATAGCTTGTATAAATTCAATAGTTTGAATATTTTCAGAAAATGGTGTTAATAATCCATTACAACCTTCCACAAGAACAATTTCTGAAGATTTTCTTAATCTTAAAAAATCTTTAACTAAAACTTCAGGTTTTATAGGATTATTTTCTTTTTGAGATGCTATTAATGGTAAGGCTTCTGTTTCAAAAACATAGGAAACAGATGTACTTACATTCGGATCAATTTTTTTCACAAAAATAACATCTTGAGAATTTAAAAAATTATTTTGTTTATAAGCTCCTGTTTGAACAGGTTTATAATATCCGACAGAATATCCCAAAGATTGCATTGTAGCTGCTATTCCTGCCGTTATAAAAGTTTTTCCTGAACCTTGTTTTTCTGATACAATGTATAAATTCATAATTTTATTCCAAAAACATTATACAAAAAATTTAAAGAATTTAATATAAGCATATTATGTATTTTTTTAAATTATCATTAAAATAATAAATATATGAAAAAAATAATACTATTTACAATTATATTTTTAATATCATTAAACGGCTTAAAAACTAAAGCCGTAACATTTGATACATATTACCCTCCACAAGACGAACGACCAAAGGAAAGTATTATTCTAAAAGCCGGCACATTTTTAAAAGTAATGAATTTGAGGGATATCAATACTTTTACAGGCGATATAGGTGATGAATGTGAATTTGTTAATGTAACGGATATGTTTATAGGAGAATTTTTAATTATTCCAAAAAGTTCACATATATACGGAACTATAGAAGATATTAGAGAACCGGTACAAGGAAATAATGCTGCAATAAAAATAAAAATAGAAAAGATTGTCACTCCTGATGAAGACAAAACATACTATGTTAACGGATATATAGAGGGAGATAGTAATTTTTACATAGGTGGAGAACAAACAGCTCCAGCATATTACAAAACAACAGCACACTATACCGAAGGTTGGGGTGGAGGAATTTTACAGATGACTCCTCTTAACATTTATGAATTTGGAAAACATACGCAAATAAAAGCAGGACAAGAAGTTCGTGTTATATTAGTTAATGATTTGAAAATAAATTGACCATAATATATAATTTCATTTGAGTAAATAAGTATGAGGAATTTCAAATGAAAATGAACAAAATCACAGTATTAACAATTATGATGGCAATAACAGCAATGCCTGCTATTTGTAAGAGCAATTATTCTTATACAACAGCGGCTCCACAAGTAATGTATCAAAGTCAATATGTAAGTCCACAATATACACAAATACCATATAATCAAACGACAACAGAAACAATACAAACAGCAAGTCAGCCATTAAAAGGACATATTTCGGTTGTACCGGCAGGTACAAATATGCCAATAACAACAACAGCAGAATTAACAACGCAAAATTTAACATTAGGACAAGCTGTATCAACAGTATTAACAAATAATTTTTATTATAATAATGTGTTAGTAGCACCTGCAGGAAGTACGGTTACAGGAAATGTAACTTATGTTAGAAAAGGTGGACATGCCGGAAGAAATGGTCAATTACAAATAAGATTTACTCAAATTAATACACCTTATGGAAATATTATACCGATTTCGGCAATGATAAAAACAGAAGATGGAACAGGAATATTAAAAGCAGGAACAGCAAAAGATACAACAAAAGATTATGCTAAAGATTTAGCATTAGGAGCAGGTTCAGGTGCAGTTCTGGGGCTAACAATGGGAGCATTGTCCGGTGGAAGTGTTGGAAAAGGTGCAGTATATGGAACAGCAGTAGGTGGTGGATTAGGTCTTGTAAAATCTCTTTGGGATAAAGGGATAGACGTAACTATTCCTGCAAATTCCAGTATTGAACTTACTATTGACCAACCGATTACTGTTCATGTAGCTAATTAATTGTTAAGTAAGTTAAGCAATTTGTTAGGTTTAGCACTTTCTGTTAAACTTAAATAGATTACATAAATGAAATAGAGAAAATATGTCAATATTAGGTAAATATATAGAAAAAGAAGAAGAACAGGATTTAAATTATAAAATACCTGCTGTATTTAAACAAAATCCAAAAGATATGTCGCTAAAAAAATCAGTGATAATATCAACGGCAATACACCCGTTAGCAGTATTGTTGGTATGGTTATTTGTATTCATAGCAGGTCTTTTAGGAATATCTTTTGTTTTATTCAATAAGCCTGAAGCAAAACCAAAAG
>JAFQYI010000142.1 GCA_017406505.1 bacterium | reverse complement strand
TTAATTTACAGTATTTGAACATATTTACATCCTCTCATGATGTTAATGTTCTGTGCAAGCACCAAAAATTAGTTATTCTTTTTCTAACCAAATAGTCTTATCTTTTCCATCTTTAAATATTATTCCGATTTTATCAAAGATAGTTCTAATTTTATCAGCAAGTTCCCAATTTTTTTCTTTTCTAGCGTTTGCTCTAACAGCGATTACTGCATCAAGTAAAGCATAACCTCTAGTGTTTCTATCATCTATAAAATTTAGTTCATCTATAATTGTACTAATTCTTTTATTTAATTCTTCTTCACTTATTTGAGATTTTTTGCAAGTGAAACCTAAAACATCCATAAGCATTTTTAGCTCAGATACGTATCTACCTGCTAAAATCTTATCATTATTAGCTTTTGCTGAATTAGCCTTTGTTGATAAATCAAATAAAACTGAAAGAGCTACCGAAGTATTTAAGTCGTTATTCATAGCCTTTTTAAATTTTTCAATTTCTTCTGAATTTTGATTAGGGATAAGGTTGTCTTTTTCGGCAAAAGAAATAACTTCATCAAGAGTTGTTTGCAAACGCTTAAAACCTGTCTTAGCACTATTTAGAGCTTCGTTATTGAATTCAACAGGCATTCTGTAATGATTTGTTAAAATAAAAAATCTTATAGTATCAGCATCATAATGTTCAAGTAAAGAATTAATTGTTACAAAATTTTTAAGTGATTTGGACATTTTTTCTTTATTGATAGTAACAAAACCATTATGAAGCCAATATTTAACAAACTGTTTTCCACTAGCACATTCGGATTGAGCTATTTCGTTTTCATGGTGAGGAAAAATTAAATCAGCACCACCGGCATGGATATCTATTTGTTCTCCCAAATATTTTTTACTCATCGCAGAGCATTCTATATGCCACCCAGGACGACCAATACCCCAGGGTGATTTATAACCATCAACTTCGTCTTTTTTCCATAGTGCAAAATCAAGAGCATCTTCTTTTTTACTGGAAGTTTCAACTCTTGCTCCTGCTTCTAAATCATCTATAGGCTGCTTGCTTAATTTACCGTATTCTTTAAAATTCTTTACACGGAAGTAAACATCACCATCAATTTCATAAGCATAACCTTTTGAAATTAATATTTTTATTAGTGCAATCATTTCTCCTATAGTTTTCGTAGCACGAGGTTCAAAGTCAGGTTGTAAATTATTTAATTTTTTCATTGCATCAGAAAAAATCTCATAATAACGAGAAGATATTTCCGAAGCTGATACACCTTCGTGATGAGCTTTTGCAAGAATTTTATCATCAACATCAGTAACATTCCTACAATACTTTACGTTATATCCTGCAAATTTTAAATATCTGTATAAAATATCCCAAGTAATATAGCATCTTGCATGACCCAGATGAGGATAGTCATAAACTGTTGGACCACAAACATACATTGTCACATTTTTATCATTTAAAGGAATAAATTCTTCCATTTGATTTGAAAGAGTATTATGTAATTTAATCATATTAACACCTCATCATTCAAAACTCATTATATCATAAGTATAAATTATTAAAATCAATTTATAGATAACCATTTTGATATAATATTAAAGATCTTAATTAATCATTACTATAAATTTGTAAAAATTTATTAATGATTATTTTTGGAAACCTTAAGATTTTTGATTTTATACCGATTAAAAGACTTGTATATTAACAAGAATTGTGCATACATGGTAATTTTTTCAGTTAACAATTCAAAGGACAAAAGAAAACTTAGAAAATATACAAAAAGCTACAGAGCAGCTCAACAATAGTGAGAAATCATTAAATAAAAACTCTGATATTTTTAATCGAGAAAGTATTACTGCTTTAAATAATATGATGAAAGGTAGTAATAATTATAGTATTAATGATTATATGCATGGTTTATCAGTAGGAAAACTATTAAGTCAAGATACACAAGCCGAATATGCTTTGTTTTTGAATATTCTTGATGCTGATGGGGATGGAGTTATTAATGATGAAGAAGAGAATGCTCTTCGAGATATAGTTTCTCCTGATCATAAAATAGGACAAGAAGATTTAATAACCTTTATTAATACAAATAGTATAGGAACAAATGAAATAATATTCTTGCAGATAAAGAGATTAATATTAATAGAAAATTAGATGAAAGAATAAAACAACAGGGAACAGGTGATTGCTATTTCTTAGCAACACTAAATTCTTTGAAAAACACAACAAATGGACAAAAAATTATAAAAGATGCAATTTCATATGATGAAAAAATCATACTTATACTGTTCATTTTGCAGGAATTGATAAATCTTATACATTTACAGCCTCTCAAATAAAAGAAGCTGATGCCAAAAATCATAAAATCAAAGATTCTTCAGGTGCTGTTGTTGGTGAAGGTGGTGGATGGTATTCAGAAGGTGATGATGATGCATTATTATTAGAAATGGCATTTGAACAATTTAGAAAAGAATGTGCTGATGGTAAGTATAAAGATACTTCTTGGCCTGATTTTGTAAAATATACCGGAAGTTATGATGCTACAAATGATGACTCAAGTCCTATAGCATCCGGATATTTAAACCAAGTTATGTATGCATTTGCAGGAAAAACAACAAATACTGTTAATAAAAATTTTGATAATACTTTAGATGAATTACAAGAAAAAATGAAAAATAATAATAATATGATTATCAATGCATATATAAGTGGAGATCGTGGATATACTGCAAATGATAAAGGTAATTATTATAAAAATGACAAAGGACAATATATAGAAATAACATCTACTACAGTTGTACCGAAAGGAGCAAAAAGGTATACATTTAATGGTATAGGTTCTAATAAAGGGAATATAGTGTTAAACGGTGTAGGAACTAATAGTGGCGATACCATAACAATTACTTCAAACAGTTCCGGAGGTCATGCTCTTTCCATTACAGCTATAACTGATGATACCGTAACAATTATAAATCCTTGGGATTCAGATAAAGAAATTACCGTTTCAAGAAAAGATTTTGAAAGTTATATGTATAGCTTAACATATTCTGATGTGGAAAAGGAACGAGGTATACATGGTGGTGGAGGTCGTCATAGATAATCTATCTGTATAAGATTTTATATTTGATTAAAAAATTTATTACAGAACAATTAATATTGCTTAACATCTTCGTATTTACTGAAAATATAAATAATTTTTAATAAAAAGGAATTATTTTCAATTACTTTGATTTTAGTGCTATTATAAAAATAGTAATATGTTATTAAGCTTAACAATAAGTTGACAATTAAAAATTATTACAATAATATATAAGCATAGATTAAG
>JAFQYI010000141.1 GCA_017406505.1 bacterium | reverse complement strand
TGAAGGAATAGAAATTCACCTTGTAAAAGAAAATACCATATTAAGTGATAATTCCAAAAGCCACGAAAAATTTATACACGGAATCAAAGTTTTAATGGCTAAAAACTATATAGATAACTTATCAGAAGAAGTTAAAAAAGGTATGTTGCAAAAAGCAACACAAGGGGAATATCCCGGAAAGCCACCTTATGGATATAAAAGAAAAAAAGGTGAAAAGGAAATTTATGTTGTTTCGGATGAAGCACAATTTGTCAGAAGGGCTTTTGAACTTTATTCCAACGGTTTTAAATCACTTGATAATGTAATAGAAGAATTATATTCCGAAGGTTACAGATACAGACAAAATCACCCAAAAATAAGAAAAAGTATGCTTTCAAAAATGTTGATGAACATATTTTATACAGGTGATTTTATGTTTTCGGGAGTTTTTTATAAAGGAAAACACTCTGCAATTATTTCAAAAGAAATGTATAACAAAGTTCAAAAAGCATTTAAGAAAGATAATAAACCCGACACAATATTAAAACATCACTTCTTGTTCTCCGGTCTAATGACATGCCCGAAATGTGGGAGTGCTATTGTCGGTCAAATTAAGAAGGGAAAATATATTTATTATAGTTGTTCTGATAAAACAAAAAATTGTCCGAACAGAAAAATTTATGTCAGACAGGAAAAAATTGAAAAAGTTTTTGAAGCAGCAATAAAAAATGTTGAAATATCAACCGAACAAAAAGAAGCAATGATTATTGCCTTAAAAGAAAGTTATAAAGATGAAAGTGCTTTCTATGCAGAAGAAATAGAAAGATTGAGAAAACAATCAGATATTTTACAATCAAGAATAGATAAATTATATACAGACAAATTAGACGGAATAATTACGGAAGAATTTTGGGCAGAAAAACATAACGAATGGAATAATGAATTATCTATATTATTGAGAAAAATGGAAATGAACAGGAACGCAAATAAGGATTATATGGATTTGGGAATAAAACTTCTGGAACTCGTGGAAAACCTTTATTCACGGTATATTTCACTTTCGCAAGAAGAAAAAGAAAAAACTCTAAAAATCATCTTCCAGAACTTTTATTTAGACGGTGAAAACGCAGGCTATACCTACAAAAAACCCTTCAACTCAATCGCTGAAGGTGTAATTTGTTCTAAATGGTGGGAAGCAATGGACTCGAACCATCGACCTTACGCTTATCAGGCGTACGCTCTAACCACCTGAGCTAGCCTCCCTTTTCTTATCCATCTATATTGATATCATGGACATATTTTAAAATCAAGTATTTTCTTTTTGCTCCTCTTTGGTTATCGGTCTTAATAATATTATCGAATTTAAATTTAATTGCAAAAAATCATGATGCTCTACTTTCCTATTAGGAAATTCTCTGTGAATTATTGTGCAATCCTTTATCGCTACAAATCTCTTTCCTCCATTTAATATATCTGACAATAAACGATTTTTTCTTCCGGTCCTTGGCATAAAGACATTACCTGATATCTCATAATCTTTTGTTACTACTAAGACTTTTTCTGACCAAATCCCTGTTATAAAATCTTTTGCTGCTTCATCTAATACGCTCATATATATACCATCTTTCTAATTTAATGAGTATGATTGGAATAATGGCAAGTATAATGCCAATGCCAAAAAACATACTATCCCACCTATAAAAATTAACATTATAGGTTCTATCATCTTTGTAATTGCATCTACTATTCTATCTAATTCTTCATCTATAAATTTTACTGACTGCTCCATTAAATCTCCAAGTCTACCTGATTGCTCTCCTGTTGATATCATAAATAATATCATCTGTGGAAATATTCCTGTTGTTTTTAATGCCATTGATAAATGCATTCCTTCTTGTACCTTTTTTATAGCATTTTGTACTGATGAATTCATTTTTGAATTTGAAAATGTCATATTTGCTAAATACAAACAATTTACAACAGGAATACCTGCTTCATAAGCAACTTGTAAAACTGATAAAAAGTTTGAAAATGCAGAGTTCTTGACTAAATCACCTATTAATGGTACAGACAACAACAATTCATCTATCTGTTTTCTTGAAGTTTCCCATTTTAATAAACTCATTATTCCCCATACAACAGTTATTATTATTATAGGTAAAAAATACCATCTTGCTTTTATAAATTCTCCCAAATCTATACAAACTTGAGTTATCCAAGGCAATTTCGCTCCTGTTGAATCAAACATTTCTTTAAATACAGGAAATACAAAGGTTAGCATAATCAATACTACAACATGTGCTAAAATAACTACAAATACTGGATATGACAATGCTGAAAAAACTTTTCCTTTTGTATCTGCTTCTTTTTTTAATAATTCTATTAATCTCGTAAGTGTTCGTTCCATTTCCCCGGATTCTTCACCAGCTTTAATTAAACCTATATACACTGAACCGAAAATTTCCGGATATCTGGCAACTGTATCTGAAAACGTTGAACCTGCTACAATTTGTTGTCTTATTTCTCTTGCTAAAAGTCTTATTCTCCGACTGCCGGCATCTTGTTCCATAAATATTAAAGATTCAATAATCGGTACACCAGCTCTACTCAATGTAAGAAATGTAGATGTAAAATCCATTTTTTCTTTTAATGTTAAAGACTGTAATGTATGACTAACTTTTGCCTTTTCTTTTTTTTCCGTAGGGGTTTCGTCAGTTGTTACTTTTGTGGGTAAATAACCTAATTCCTTTACACCTTGACGTGCAGATTTCGGGTCTTCTGCTTCAATCTTACCCCTTACAACTTCACCTTTTTTATTTAATCCTACATAATTATATACAGGCATTATTCAATCCTATTCATTTACAGGTCCTAATACTCTTACAAATTCTTCTATAGTTGTTTTTCCAGATATTATATGATGTAGACATGATTGTTGCAATGTTCTCATTCCTGAACCAATTGCAGCTTCTTCTATTTGAATATCATGAGCACCTATTGCTATCAATTTTTTAATTTCTTTTGTAACTTGTAATACTTCATATAAGCCAAGTCTGCCTTTGTATCCTTCTTTGCTACAATGTTCACATTTACCGGGTTTATATATTGTCATTTGCATAAAACGTTTTACGTCATCATCATTAACCATAACAAGTCTTGCTTCGGCTTCTGAAGGGTGATATTCTATTTTACAATTATCACAAAGCCTCCTTACAAGTCTTTGTGCAATAACACCTACCAAAGTAGATGAAATAAGATAGTCCTTAGCTCCCATTTCTATTAATCTTGTTACCGTTGCAGCTGCAGAATTTGTGTGAATGGTACTTAATACTAAGTGTCCTGTTAATGCGGCAGCTATAGCAATTTCTACAGTTTCAACATCACGTATTTCCCCTACGAGTATAATATCAGGGTCTTGTCTTAATGCAGCTCTTAAACAAGATGCAAAAGTAATTCCTGCTTTGGGATTTACTTGTGTTTGATTGATTCCTTCTATTCTGATTTCGATAGGGTCTTCAATAGTCATAATATTAACTTTTTCATCATTTAAATTTCTAACTATTGAATATAAAGTTGTTGTTTTTCCCGAACCTGTTGGACCGGATGCCAATATAATTCCGTTTGGTGAACTTTTTATTCTTTCTATTCTTTCAATATCTTCATCGGTAGCACCAACTAATTTAATCTTATTATCCGTACTGCCTAATGATTCTGCCATTGCCAAAATACGGATAACCATTTTTTCTTTCATTCCAACAGGTATCGTATTTATACGGAAATCATAATTTTTGTCTTGGAATCGTATAGAAAAAGTACCATCTTGAGGTCTTCTGTGTTCTGCAATATTCATTTTTGATATTACTTTTAAACGAGTTAAAACAGCACCTTCTATGTTGTTTGGTATTTGTAATACTTCTCTTAAAACACCATCTATACGGTATCTGATTACATATTGATTTAATCTTGGCTCAAGGTGAATATCACTCGCTCCTGCCTTAATTCCATCTGTAATAATTTTGTTTACAAATTTTACAACTACAGAATCATCTTGTTCCAAAGCTTTTTCTGCTTGATCCCATAGTGATTCTTGTTGCCCATATTGAACAAGTTCTTGTTCAATTTTTTTTATGTATTGATTGGTTTCCTTTTGAGATTCACTATAATATTGTTTAATGCATTGTAAAAATTCATAATGTGTAATTAACATTACACGAGGTTTCAAGCCTGTTAAATAAACAATATCATTAATTACTTGTTTGTTACCGGGATTTACCATACCTACAATAAGATTTTTTCCATCAAATTTGATAGGTAATACCATATTTAATTTTACAAAATCATCCGGTAAAACAGATAATATTTTACTATCTAATTTTAGCTGAGATGTTGCAACAGCTTCCATGCCTCTTTGTGCTGCTAATACATTTTTTAATGTTTCAAGTGAAATGTATTCTTTTTGAACAAGAACTGAACCGATAGGATTTCCTGTTTTTTTTGATGTAACAAGAGCATCAAATAATTGTTCTTCAGTAATCAACCCCATTTCAATTAGAACTTCACCCACTTTTCTTTTAGGTGCATCAGTTGGAACATGGTGTTTTTTTGCTTCTTCTTCTGCTGAGACAGGTATAGCTACTGAATAATTACCTTTATTTACTATTTTATATTCATCATCATCATTTTTACTTTTATCATCATCTGTATAAGCTTCATCGAGAGATATATCATATCCTTTAGAAACGATAGCAGCCATTTGTTTATCTGATGCAAAATGTTCATCAATT
This sequence comes from bacterium, assembly GCA_017406505.1. Taxonomy (GTDB): domain Bacteria; phylum Cyanobacteriota; class Vampirovibrionia; order Gastranaerophilales; family Gastranaerophilaceae; genus RUG841. The sequence continues at coordinate 5,158 of JAFQYI010000141.1, read as the reverse complement.
TCACCAATTAAGTTTTTAAAATCTTGATCTTTAATAATTGTAAAATCATAGCCTGCATCATGTTTAATTCTAGATTCCATTAATTGACGAATTTCATTTTTGTTATCTTCTGTTAAAATAACAATATTATACATATCTCCAACTATGGAAACAGGAATAAAGCCAAGCCCAATTAACTCATCATATTTAAATTTTCTGAGGTTGGCATAGTCTATTTGTTGTTCTATTTCATCAATACTATCGTAAGTTATAGGCATATCTGTTTTATATTATATCACAAAAAAAATTTTTTACTTCAAAAATATAAATAAAAATATATATTTTTTTAGAATCTATTTATAAAAATATATGTTTCTGATATTGCGTATCTGTTTTAACAAAAAGTGTTGTAACTTATTTTTACACTCATAAAACAAACTCTAAATAACTATTGTTTAAATAAACAAAACTACGGTATTTAGTAAAATATCTATTTATTTTCAATTTTTACACAAAAGAATTATTTTGTTTATTAAAACGTCCATCTATATGTACTTAACACTTTTGTCCATGATAATTTTTATCAGGTAAAAGACTAAACGAATTGGAGTTGATTTGAGTTTTTATAGTTTTTACACCCGTATTTTCTTATTTTTAGACAATTAAACAGACTATTCCCTATTATTTTCAATAAATTTTTGATCCTGTTATATCAAAATATACTGGCGTATTATTTGTTAAATCATATACAACATGTGTTTTTAATCCTTTTATTCTCATTATTGTTTCTACCGACGAATGCTGCATTATTTTTAAATACGTTTTGAATCTGTTATATTTACTATTTGGGTTGTTTGATAATATTCTGTTTTTGGACTTTTGATACTAAATTAAAAAATATATATCGATATGTCTGCCAATCTCTTGTTTCATTTGTTTTAGCTAATGTTGAACGTACTATAATCTTTTTTTATTCCTAAATGGTATTGTTGATTAGAATGAAAATTTATTAAATCAACTATTTCTCGTAATTTGTTTGCAACTGTATTTTACCCAATAAGAACTGATATAAATTGTTCCCGACAGCTTATTTTTGCCTGCAAAATTTCTATTATATTTATCCACTATTCGTTTGAATTACTTTCTATCTATCCATGATAAAAGTTTTTCAATTATGGTATTATATTCTTGCAAGACTATCTTCTATTTTATTATCTAGATAACTTTATTTTAGGACAAACAGCTTTTCTTTGCTAGGTCTTGTTTTTTGATTTCAAAATTATTCGGGACAGTAATGCTCACTTTGAGTGCGGTGCCTTAATCACGAGAATAATAAACCTTTTTGTCGCAGAAATAACTTCCTACAACAAATTCTCATTGTTACTATTAATTTACAACTCTCAAACTAAATGATAATAAGATTTTACGTTATGTGTAGTTTGTGTTTACTTGTTAAATTATGTATAGCCAGTTAAGTAATATCTTGTTGTTAGTTTTAATGATAAACTCTAAAATGACATAAAATCAGTATTTTTAAGAAGTAAGAATGACTAAAAATATTTGGCTAAGTATGGAAAAATTTGAGAACTGATAGGCAAAGTCAAAGCAACTGTTAGATACAAATTTAAGCGTGGTCAATATTCTTGTTATAATAAGCAAGGTAAATATAAAAACTATTTAATAAATCTTGATAAGCTTCCGAAAGAGGTCAAAAATAGATACTACGGCATAAAAATAAATTTGTGGTCTGCAAAATTCTATAAAGAATCTTTAGTATTTAAGATCCTTATTTATTATGATAATAGTTCGTATTATAGTTTTGTAAAATATATAAAGCAGTATTAAAATTGTTTTGTTTTTTAAATGGTAACATAATTGGTATTAACTTTTATAAAAATTTTTTATTAAGTTATATTTAAAAAGTCTATAATATGATAGACTATAAATAGTCTATAGGAATAAAGTATGAAAAGAAGAGAATTAATAAAATCTGCTATTTTAATGAGTAGTATTGCAATGTTATGTGGTTCTGGTTGTTCAAATGAAAATTTTTCAAATTCAAAAAGTACAAAAAGTAACTTTGCAAATTTAAAAGAACAAAAAAATGTTTATGAAGTCTGTACACCTCTTCCTTTTAATTATAAAACCATAGATGAAATGGCTGAAATGAACAACATTTATAAAAAATCTAAAATCGTTAGTCTATATAATAATTTTCCATTTCCTTTTGCAGAGAAATATAATGATTTTTTTGGTTCTGTTAGAGGAACGAATACCAAAATAAATTCTTTTGATGATTTTGCAAAATATGTTGCCTATGCCAAAAAATATGGATTTAAATTTATTTATGTTTTAAATTCTCCAAAACCTTTTTCAAATATTGATTTTAATAATTATAGCAAAGTTTTTTATGAATTATTAGATTTTTTGCACGATATTAATGTTGATAATATTAAAGTCGCTAATACACAAGTTGCATCATTAATTAATGGGTATAAATATAAATTTAATTTATCTGCATCAACGGGATTTGAATTTCACATTTTAGAACAATATGTAAACTTAGTAGAATCATATCCAAATATAGATACAATTGATATTTCAATAGATGATAACAGGAATTTTAAATTTATAAAAAATTTAAAAAAAGCTCTTCCTGACAAAAAATTAGAAATCCTAGTAAATGAGCCTTGTCCTCCAGGGTGTCCAGCCAGAATTTCTCATATTTCCACTCCATTTTGCGTATATGATTGTTCAAAAATGAAAGAAGATCCTATTTTAGGTTTGTGTAAAACTGTGAGAATTTATCCTTGGAACTGGATATATTATCAAAATTTTGGAATTAATTCTTTTAAATTTGTGAGTACTCCATTAAGGTCAGAGTTTAGTAACTTATTTTTCTTAAAAAATTATTTAGATTGTGTTGAGCATGGGTTTAAAGATATTGATTTACAATTTTTAGCTGATAAGATATTTTTTTTAGGAATTAATAAGGGAAAGAATATAAAAATAAAAGATATTATTTCAAAATTACCCAATATTGAATATTTTATTGAAAATGGACATAATTGTTCAAACTCATGTAGAGCTGAATGTACATATTGTTATGAATGTGCAAATAAAATTAAGCAGATAATGAAAGAAACTGTATAAAAGTTAAACTCAAGTATTTTTTAATTTTCACTTTTGTGTAATAATTACGCTTCAATTCATAAATAATGAAATATTTTATTATTAGGAGAGATACTAAAATTGTATTATAAGAAATGTCATTTCTTAATCATATGGTAATTTTCTAATGAATACTATTTTGCTTACTTACTGAATTTTTAATTAAAAATTCTTGAAATACACAGGCATGATGTGATAACATATTTTTGTTAGGAATAGAGGATTAAATTATGGCTGTTAAAAAACCGATTTTTGCAAAAGAACGTATAGTTTTAGCATTAGATTTTGATTCATTAGAGGAAGCTGAAAAATATGTAATACTTTTAAAAGACTACGTTGGATATTTTAAAATAGGACTTCAATTGGCCGTATCATGTGGTATGCAAACTGTCGAAATGATAAAAAATCATGGTGGAAAAGTTTTCTTCGATGCTAAGTTTAATGATATTCCCAATACTGTTGCAAAAGCATCTGCAAGCCTATTAAAAAAAGGAGTTACTTTTTTTGATGTAAATGCTTCCGGTGGCTCTAAGATGATGCTAACAACTGCTAAATTATGTAGAGAAACAGCTAAAAGATTACAAATGCCTAAACCTACAATACTTGCTGTTACAATGCTATCAAGCTTCGGTCAAAAAACATTATCTGAAGAGTTGAGTGTTAAAGGAAATATTGAAGATTATGGTATTCATCTCGCAAAAATTGCAAAAGAATGCGATTTAGATGGAGTTGTTGCATCTGCTTCTGAATCTGCAAAAATAAGAAAAGAATTGGGTGATGAATTTTTGATAATGTGTCCTGCTGTTAGACCTTCTTGGTCTGTGGTAAATGACCAACTTAGAGCAGTTTCACCATCTGAAGCAATTAAAGCTGGCGTTGATTTTATGATTATTGGTCGTCCAATAACTTCACATGACAATCCTGTCGCAGCTGCTAAATTGATTATTAACGAAATTGAAGATGCTCTTGCTCAATGCCGACAACAAGTAAAAGAGGAATTCTTAAAATGATTATCGGTGCTCCTCTTGAACTTAAATCAGAAGAAAGAAAAATAGCATTAACACCATCTTTAGTTCAAACATTGATTTCTTTGGGACACAAAGTTCTTATACAAAAGAATTTTGGTGTTGGTGCAGGTTTTATTGATGAAAAATTTACTCAATATGGTGCAGAAATTATTGATTCATCAGAACAAATATATTCTCAATCTGATATCATTGTAAAAATAAATCCTCCAATTAGTGATGAATATGGACTATTAAAAGATAAACAAATAATTTTTGCATTTTTTAATTATTCAGATAAAAGTAGCTTGATGAAAGTTATTCGTGAAAAGAAAATAACAACAGTTAGTTATTCTAAAATTAAAAATAATCAAGGATTTTATCCTTTTATAAAAGCAAGTTCTGAAATCGTTGGAAAAACTGTTATAAGATTGGCTTCTAATATTATGGAAGAATATTCAGGAGGAGCATTACTTAGTGGTGCTACAGGTGTTGAGCCTTTAAAAATTACCGTTATTGGTGCCGGTACTGTTGGTTTTAATGCTGCTAAGACTGCTGTTTCAATAGGTGCTGATGTTTCTATTTTAGATATTAATCCTTTTGTTCTCAGAAATATAGAAAATATGCCCGGTAGAAAAATTAAAACTTATTTTTCAAATGAAGAAAATATTTCAAAACTACTTCCTGATACAGATATTTTAATTTGTGCTGTAAAACGAAGAAACAAACAACAAAAATATATTATTAAATCAAAAGATATACAATATCTTAAAAAAGGTGCATTAGTCATTGATACAGGACTCGTTTCCGGCAATGGAGTCGTTGAAACTTTAGATAGAGTTTTGCCACGTCATAATCCTATTTTTTGTGATAATGGTATATTATATTATTGTTTCCCTGATATTGCCTCTTTGGCAGCAAAAACTATTTCATTGGCCATTTCCGGAACCCTTTCTAATTATTTAGTATCAGTTGCAACCCATGATGATATAATTGATGCACTT
>JAFQYI010000140.1 GCA_017406505.1 bacterium | reverse complement strand
TTGTATTTTTGTATTTTTGTATTTTTCTAGTTTTTTAAATATTAGTTATTTGATTTATTTGATGTCAAGTATTCAGTCTCAAAAGACCAATCTGCAGAATCATAAGTAGGAACTATAACCCGTCCATCTTTCATAACTCGCATTCTTAATCTGTCAGGGCGTTTACTTGAAGTATCATAGTCGCCAGCATCAGAAGACTCCAAATTTGACCCTTTTTCTCCATTGACATCAACGTGAATATCTACATAATCTGCATTTTCAGGCCACTCATCAGGAAGTCCCCACCATAACATACCGTCATTTGAACGAAAATCAGGTTCAGTAGCACTATTACTTGGACTTGATGACATATTTCCTAATTTAATTACTTTTTTACCTACTTGTTCACGGAAACTTTCACCGTTTTGAGACATTTCCGGCCAGAAATTTGAAGAATTAACAACACCATTCTCATTCATCACGGCAGAAATGGCATTTTGCATTGTATTAACAGCTTTTTTGTAAAGGAACTTCTCTTTATTTACTGTTGTTTTTGTTAAAAGAGGAATTGTTATCATTGCTAAAACACCAATTACAACTAAACTTATTAATATTTCAGACATAGACATTGCTTTACGTTTTTGCATATATAACTTCTCCATTGTCTTTACTCAATAAACATTATAATAGTACCACAATTTTTGCTTTTATAACAATAAAAAATATTTATTTAATATTTTGTAAATATTCGTTGAATGATTTTTTTTCCACTTTATAACCACAGCCATCAGGCATTTTAGAATATATTGCGAGTCGTTTTTGTGGGTAACTTCTGCACAATCTTGGTCTTTTTTCATATACTGAACATAGATTATTTTTTAAATATTGACACCCGAATATAAAATTTCCTTTTTCATCTCTTCTTTTTATATAAAATCTCCTATAAGATGGAAATATTTTTTTCATAAATTCAAATTCTTGTTCTGAATACATATATGCAGAATATATATTTTTACAGCACTTACCACATTTTATGCATTTACCTGTTACTTCATAACTTTGCCGTTCCGGAACAAAATATGATAAAATTTCCCAGTATATAGATTTTAGAAAATCCTTAATCATTTTGCTTTAATATCTTTATTTGATAAAATAACTCTATATAATAGTACTATAAAATAAAATTTTTCTTAAGGGTTATTAGAACATGGCATACAAAAAAAATAAACAAGATTCTCCTATAATTTCATTTATAAAATTTTGTATAGTAACTTTTACTGCTGTTGTTTTGGCATTTGTTATTATGTTAAAAATATTTCTCATGACACAGCCTCCTATCAAAAATTTAGAAAATTACAAACCTAATCAAGTTACAAAAATATATTCTGCAGATGGGGAATTGATTAAAACATTTACGGCATATAAATTTGAACAGGTTAATATAAGAGAAGTACCTAAAAATCTTATTAATGCACTGGTTGCTACAGAAGATAAAAATTTCTTTTCTCACGATGGTTATGATTTATTTGGCATAGTTCGTTCGACATTTGTAAACCTGCAAGCCAGAAAAACTGTTCAAGGTGCTAGTACTATTACTCAACAATTATCAAGAATTTTATTCCTTTCAAATGAAAGAAGTTTTAATAGGAAAATAAAAGAAATTATAATTGCCTCAAGGATTGAAAAATCTTTAACAAAAAATCAAATTCTTGAAATGTATCTAAATAACGTTTATCTTGGTTCAGGTGCGTATGGTGCTGCAGGTGCTGCTGCTATTTATTTTAATAAATCTTTAAAAAATCTTACTTTAGCAGAATGTGCATTAATAGCAGGATTGCCTCAAGCACCTTCTGTATATTCTCCATATAACAGTCAAAAACTTGCATTAAAAAGACGCTCTCAAGTTTTGGACAGAATGCTTAAAATGAGATATATCACAAAAGATGAATATAAGGCTGCTATTAATGAACCTTTACATCTTAACAGTTCTACAAACTCAGGAGCCAGAACGTTAAACCAAGCTCCATATTTTATAGATTATGTACTTAAAGAATTAGAATCTTTAGGTTTTGACGAACAGGATATAACTCAGGGTGGATATAAGATTACTACCACATTAAATTACAAAGCTCAAAAAATAGCAGAAGATGCTTTGACTAAAAATATGGCATCTTGGGGATTAAATGGAGATAAAAATCAAGCTGCTTTATTTTCTTTCTCTCCCATTGATGGAAAAATTTTAATTTATATCGGTGGTAAAAATTATACAAAGAGTCAATATGACAGGGTTACACAAGCTATTAGACCTCCGGGATCTTCTTTTAAACCTTTTGTTTATGCTACAGCTGTATATAAAGGTTGGAATCCCAACGACTTAATAGATGATACTCCCTTTTCTATAGGAACATGGTCTCCCAGAAATTATGGCAGCAAATATAGAGGAAAAATTCCGTTATATAAAGCATTAGCTTTGTCATCTAACGTTGCTGCCGTAAGACTTATTGATGATACCGGAATAAAACCCGTTATTGTTATGGCTCGAGAATTGGGCATTACAACACCTTTAGCTAATGATTCAACAATTTCTTTAGGTTCTAACGGTGTCAAATTATTTGACATGGTTGTTGCCTATGGTGTTTTTGCAAATGGTGGATTTAGAGTGAAACCCTACTCTGTTTCTGAAGTTCAAACTTCCAGAGGCAAGGTCGTTTATTCTGCTAATAAAATACATAAAACTAAAGTGTTACATTTTGAAACTGCCGGCATGGTTAATGCAATGTTGGAGCAAGTTATTTCTGCAGGTACTGGTATAGCTGCTAAAATTGGGGTTGCTCAAGCAGGTAAAACAGGTACTACTGATGATTATAAAGATGCTTGGTTTATTGGTTATACTCCCAATATTGTTACAGGTGTTTGGGTTGGAAATGATGATAACAGCAAATTACCAGGCATGACCGGTGGAACTTTGCCTGCTATTATTTGGCGAGATACTATGAAAGTTGTTACGGAACCTTATAAAGATGCTAAATTTGATTATGAACCTTTTGAACTTAAAACTACACAACACATTCCTCAATCTGAAATTAGTGAAGAAGTTGAAGATAAAGAAAATAATCAAAATACGAATAATCAAGCCGGACAAGAAAATACTGATAATATTGCACCTCAAGAACAAAATAATAATGCAATAAAACAAAATACTTATGAAACTATTACTGAACCTGTAAGGCTTACTCCTGCTGAACCTGAAAATTCTTCTTTTTCAGAAAACATAAGTATGCAAAATATAGAAAAAAAAGAAGTTGTTAATGGACGTTTTTATTAAACGTCCATTTTTAATTTTGAATAATTCTGATATTTTTCGATATATTCTGTAATGTCAGATATTTTTTGTTCACATTTTTCTATCAAACCTTGCAATACTTTTGAGTGTTCTATTGTATGCGTAATTTTCTTTGATGAAAAAAGTCCTTGTTCTTTAATATCTTGGAATATTGCTGTTTTAAATTTTTTTAAGTCTTCTGCATATATGAAGTCTATATTCTTATAATCTTCAGTTATTTCACAGATAAAATTTGTTAATGCTTTTTTTGCTGCTGAAACTTGTCCTTTTTTTATTAAAGGTTTTAATTGTTTTAAAAATTCTAAAATGTTTTTATATAATGGCAATATTTTTTTCTTTTTTTTAACTAATGTTTTAGTAAAATATTCCATTGTTGTATAATAACCATTTTTAGAAATGTTATCTTTCATTTCATTTGGTATTTGAAAATCAAGTAGTATTACATCTTTGGTGTCTATTAGTATATAGTCAATTTTATCTTTATTTTTGTATTCTTTAATAATATTTTCCGTACTAAAATTTGACATAGTACTGTAAACAGCATTGAAATAATCAAAAATATTTTTGAAATTCATACATTCTCGACATCCTTCAAGTCTGAATTCCAAGATTCTGTTATCAGGAGTTATCAATTCATCATAACATTTCCATAATGGTAGACTTTTTGCCAAATCTCCATCTACTAGAATTTTATCTTCATATTCTACAGGTTTCATAAGACCGGGAAAACAAGCTGATATTCTAACCGATTTTGCTATTTCAAAATCAGGAGTTTTACTTTTGGAAAATATAAATTGTGTATTTGTTGATAAATCTGTTGAACAAATATATAAGTCTTTGTCTATATCTCTAAATGTAACCGGTGGATTTTCTCCTTTTTGATATTTTTCTCCATAAAATTTTTTTTCAATGTTTTCTCGTATCCAATTCTCAAAAACATCTCCTTTACTAAGTGCAAAATCTGCCCCTAATCCAAAATTTAAGTCCTTAAACATAAATGCATTAAAATCATACATTATATCTTTTGTTTCAGAAGGAGTATATCCGAGAGAATACAATGCTGCAAAAATTGCCCCAACTGAAGAACCAACAAGTTTATCACAAATGATTTCAAGTTCTTGTAAAGCTTCCATAGCTCCAATGTATGCAAGACCTCTTATTGCTCCACCACCAAATACGCATGTATAATTATTGTTCATCATAATTTTATATATTATAAAAAATATCCCGTCTGTCAATTATCAAACGGGATATTTTTTTAGCTTCCTTATTATATAGCTTTAGCTTTATCTTCCTCAGTAACACCTTTTAAAGTAAGGTTAATTCGTCCCTTATCGTCGATTTTGATAACTTTTACTATTACTTCATCACCGATATTCAAATGTCCCTCAATTTTATCAATTCTTTCTTTGCAAACTTGAGAAATATGAATCATTCCATCTTTGCCTGGTGCCAATTCAACAAATGCTCCAATAGGTATAATTCTAACTACTTTTCCTTTAACAACCATACCTTCTTCAGCTTTAAAAGCAGCTTGTTTAATCATTTTGATTGCAATATCAGCACCTTCTTTATCATTTGATGTAATAGTAACAACACCGTTATCTTGAATATCAATTTCGGCACCTGAAGCATCTATGATACTTCTAATATTCTTACCACCGGGTCCGATAACTGTTCCTATATCTTCAGTAGAAATAGTCATTGTAAATATTCTTGGTGCATAAGGAGATAAATCTTTTGCAGGTTCTGTAATAACTTTTCTCATTTCTCCAAGAATATGAAGTCTTCCTCTTTTAGCTTGTTCTAAGGCTCTTCTTAATGTTTCATTTGAAATTCCTTTTATCTTCATATCCATTTGAAGAGCAGTAATTCCATCATCATTACCTGTTACCTTAAAATCCATATCACCAAGAAAATCTTCTATACCTTGAATATCAGTAAGAACAACATCTTGTTCACCTTCTTTGATAAGTCCCATAGCAACACCACCTATCATGCATTTAACAGGTACGCCAGCATTCATAAGAGCCATTGATGTACCACATGTTGAACCCATTGATGTTGAACCGTTTGATTCTAATACGTCTGATGTTACTCTGATTGTATATCCGAATTCTTCTTCTGATGGTAGTGCCGGAACATTAGCTCTTTCTGCAAGATTTCCGTGTCCCACTTCTCTTCTTCCGGGACCTCTTAAAGGTTTAACTTCTCCTACAGAAAATCCCGGAAATATATATTTATGCATAAATTTCTTTGTGGTTTGTGGATCAACACCATCAAGTTCTTGTGCCATGCCTGGACCTGCTAAAGTAACTGCTGAAAGAATTTGTGTTTGTCCTCTTGTGAATACGGCTGAACCATGTGCTCTTGGAAGAACACCTACTTCACACCATATAGGACGGACATCTTCAACATGTCTACCATCGGCTCTTACACCTTCATTAACAATCATTGCTCTCATAATTCTTTTTTCAAGATATTTGAATTCTTCTGCGATGAAATCAATACCAGTTTCTTCCATCATTTTCTTTATAGGATGTTCATCATCAAGATTATCAAAATATTCACGAGCTTTTGTTTTTGTTTCTTCTAATTTTTGTTTTCTATATTCTCTGTCAAAATTATGATATGCATCATATACTGCATCATAACACATGTCGTTAAGAATATTTTTTATTTCAGTTGTATCATTTGGATTTTCAAAATGAGGTCTTTCAATACCACAATCAGCAGCAAAAGCCAGCTGTGCATCACATTGATTTTCGATTTCTTTTTGAGCAAATTCAACAGCAGCCATAATATCGTCCTCAGAAACAAAATTACAACCTGCTTCAACCATGATGATTGATTCTTTAGTTCCTGCAATAACAATATTCATATCGGATTTTTCACATTCTGCATAAGTTGGGTTTGCAATCATTTGTCCGTCAATTCTACCTACTCTAACAGCACCAACAGGTCCTTCAAAAGGAACTCCTGCAAGCATTAATGCTGCTGATGCACCTAAGATTGCTAAAACATCAGGTTGATTTTCTTGATCAGAACTGAATAATTGTGCAACAATTTGAATATCATTTCTGTATCCTTTTGGAAATAAAGGTCTGATAGGTCTATCTATTAATCTTGATGCTAAGATTGCCTTATCTGAAGCCTTACCTTCACTTCTGTTATATCCACCAGGAATTTTTCCTATTGCAGACATTCTTTCTTCATAATCAATTAATAATGGGAAAAAATCTATACCCACTCTTGGTTCAGGGCTAACTGCCGCATGAACAAATAACATTGTATCTCCACATCTTACCGTAACTGATGAAGCTGCTGATTTTGCATACTTGCCTGTTTCAATTACGACCGTTTTGCCACCTATAGCAAATTCGGTTTTTTTTACTTCATTCATCATGATTTTCTTTCTTTCTTTTTTAACCATAAATTTTTACAAGTCGATTATAACTTAAACAAAAAAGAAATGTTAAAATTTTTGTTTATGTATGTCAATACGAACTATTTATTGATTATATGCGATTTTTCCAAACGCCACCTTGTCTATCAACAACAGCATCATAACAAGACCATATTCTAAAAATTCCAGTTAAACCCAAAACAGCATGTGTAACATTTTTTTCATAACTTTGGTCGTTAATGGCTTGTCCTATTCCGGGCCATATTAATAACGATAATGCACCAGCTCCAACAGATTTTGCTGATACTTTACCATTTTTTCCGTGAGTACCTGCAAAAACAGGGCTAATAAACATACATAAAGCAACTGTTAAAATTAAAAATTTTTTCATAATATCTCCTTTTTATTAATAAAATTTTATCACGAAATTTATATACATAAATGATAGAAGATATTTCAATTAAATTTTATTTATTTTGAGCATATATACAACCACAATATTTTTGTCTGTAAAAATTCTCATTTTTTGCTATTTGCATTGTTTTTAAAAAACCATTTTGTTTTCTAAAATCAGTTTCATCAAATATTATATTATATTTTTCAGCAGCTTTTTTCCCTTGTTCAATAATATCATTTCTAACCTTATGTGGACTTATAAAAAGGGTTGTTGTCATTGTGTCTATTTCATACTCAACTGCTTTTTTTGCTGTTTCAGTAAGTCTGTATTCAAAACATTTTTGACATCTTTTTCCCCGTTCAGGTTCATTTTCCAGACCTTTTACATAACTAAACCATTCTTCAGTTTTATTTTCACCTATAATTAATCTTATTTGTTTTTTTTCACAATAATGAATAAGTTCATTTAATCTTCTATCATATTCTTCTTGTGGGTGAATATTCGGATTAAAAAAATATACAATTGGCTCAAAACCTTTTGTCTGTAGTAATTCTATAGGATAACCTGCACATACTGCACAACAGGCATGTAACATTATTTTTTTCACTTTATACCCTTTTCTGTTGCACCGTTATTAATTAACTTTTCCTTAAATGTATTATATGGCATGTTTCCTGTTATTTTTTGCATATTGATAATAATCGTTGGTGTTGCATCAATTTTTTGTTTTATTGCGTTATCAATTTCTTGTTTAAGTTCTTGCTTGATTTCATCAGAATTGGCATCTTCTTTTAATTGTTTTTTATTTATTCCTTTAATTTCTGATAGGTTTTTTAAAATTTCTTTTTCAGAAGATGGTGTTTTTTCAAACAAAATAGAGTTAGCTTCCCAATATTTGCCCTGTTTTTTAGCGGCAAGTGAATATCTTGCCATTTGGCAAGAACCTTCATGACCTTTTGTTACAATTGGATTACATTCTGAGTCGAGAGGTAAGTTATGTTGAATTACAAGTATTCCATCCAGTTCTGTAATCAACCTTCTTATAGTAAGATTGGTTAAATAACAAGAAGCACAATTATAATCTATATATTCATGAATTATTATTTTAGCATTTTGACTACCTATTGTATTATCTTTGCCTTTTATATCTTCAGAAAAATCAAAAGATAAATTTTTTAACTGAGGTGTTAAGACTTTAGTTGTGCTTGTATAGATTAAAAACCCTGTAAATGCAATAATTACAGATATAAAAGCAATTAAATAATTTTTATTTTTAATAGCTTCATAAAAATCAGAAAAAGAAGTTTTAAATTCAAACCATATAGAATTTTTATAATCTTTGGAAAATATAGCAATTAATAAGTCAATAAAATAAGTTGCAAAACATAGAACACAAATTTTTTGAATTGTAAATATTGAAATAAAAGCTAATCCCATTGATACAATAAATGCTATTATTGATAGACAAAAAATATAAGACAAAGGATTTTTGAACACTTCTAAAAACTTAAATATTTTTATTTTAGAAAGAAAGTTAGAAAACAGTAACAACAAAATAAATAAATATAAGAAAATACCCCATAGTGCTAAAGGTATTCCTAAAAATTGAGAATAAGAAGTTTTAGCAACACCATCGCAATCAATAATATCATTTACAGAACAAAAACTTCCTAGAGAATAAGGATTAAAATTAGCATCATAATAGATTTTATAAAGTTCAGAAGCTAAAATAAAGCCAATAAATGTTAAAATAAAAATTAATAAATTTTTTTTAGTATTCATATTAGAGAGTTCTCCTTGAAAACTATAATAACATAATATAAAGTTTTATACATTTGTCTTCGTGTCCTAAAAATTTTATTTGTAAGAAATTTGTTTTAATAAAAAATGAAGACGGCTGGAATGCAGATGGAACAAAGGTATATCAATATAAGTATAATAAAGATGGTTCTATAGAAAAATGGGAAGATGTATATAAAAACGGTAAAAAAGTAGACACAAAATACTCAAAAGTTAAAGCATAAAATAGATTTAAAAATTGAGGATAAATTTTACTCGTATTTTATTGTTTTTTTTAAAATTTGTAAATTATTTGCTAAACACCAGCCAGGTTATCGAGTAAATAAATATACGGAAGAGGCATGTAGAGAGAGGGAAACAGAGAGTTAGTATAATTATTAACAAATGTAACAAAGTGATAAAAAAGTATCATGAAAATAGAGTAAGAAGTTTTTAAATAAGTATAGAGGATAT